>JBBSVS010000151.1:0-15440 GCA_038046665.1 Thermoplasmatota archaeon | reverse complement strand
AGGACGTCCTTCGTGACCTTGGTGCGGCTGCGGACGATGAGGGCGTGATAGGCGGGGATCGCCTCGAGGAGCTGGTTCGCGTCGAGTTCCTTGACATCGACCTCGTGCGCCTTCCTCAGGGAGGCGATCGCCTCCGCCTCCAAACCGTCCGTGATGAGGATCTTCATGGTATCCCCGGCTGGGATGGATGGCCGCCCATATAGAATCAGATGACCTGTAAAGCAATGAGAGTAAGGACGAGGAGGGCCACGAAGAGGACCACGCCCGCGAGGAGCATCCACTGGGTGACTTTGGCGTCCGAGCCAAAGACGATGGGGATGGGGCCCAGGAAGACCACGCCACCCCAGCGGCGCGAAGAGGCCGTCGGCGATACGCCGGGGGGGACCGTCGCCGCGGGCGCCTGGGGAGGCTCCGGCAGCGTCTCCTCCCGCAAAGGCCACGAGAACAGGAACGATGCGAAGCCCGCCGCGACCAGCAGGACGCCCAGGAAGGCCCAGGGGCCCAACGCGGTGATGACGGGGAAGACGAGGAACAGGTTCAGGGTGGCCTGGTCCTGGAGGAACGCGACCGCGAGCGCGGCCACGCCGCCGACGAACAGGACGGGGCCGAGAAAACGGGCCGCTCGCACAGCGCGACCCATTCGTCCGGAGCCGCTAAAGCTTTGCGGCAGGAGGTCGGAGGGTCGACGCGTAGGACTGCAGGGAGCGGACGTCCAGAACCCCCGCCTTCGCCTCCTCGATGGCCTGGGCCGCCGCGAGCGCGGCCTGGACGGTGGGGATGAAAGGGATGTTGAGGTCCACCGCGAGGCGGCGCATCATGTATCCGTCCCGCCGGGAACCCGTGGAGTTCGTGGGCGTGTTGATCACGAGACGGATCTCCCCGCGGCGCATCAGGCCCAGAGCATCCGGCGACTGGTTCTCGCTGATCCGGTACACCGTCGTCACGTCGACCCCGTGCTCCCGGATGTGCTGGGCGGTCCCTCGGGTCGCGTAGATCCTCAACCCGAGTTTCGTGAGCCGCTCTGCGACGGGAACGATCGCGGGCTTGTCCTCGTCCCGGACCGTGATGTAGACCGCGCCCTCCTGCGGCAGCGGGTTCCCTGCCGCGACCATGGCCTTGTAGTAGGCCCGGCCCAGGGTGCGGTCGATGCCCATGACCTCGCCCGTGCTCTTCATCTCCGGCCCGAGCACTGTGTCCACGCCGGGGAGACGCTGGAAAGGGAAGACGGGTGCCTTCACCGCCACGTGGTCCACGCGGGGTTCGCGCAGGAGGCCCAGATCCCGCAGGGAACGGCCGAGCATCACCTTCGTGGCCACCTTGGCGAGGGAGATGCCGATGGCCTTGGACACGTAGGGCACGGTGCGACTCGCCCGGGGGTTCGCCTCGAGGACGTACACGGTCCCGTCCTTCACGGCGAGCTGGAGATTCATCAAGCCGACGACGTGGAGCGCCTTGGCGATTCGCCGCGTGACCGACCGGACCTGCCGCAGCACATCGGCGGACAAGGTCTGCGACGGGAGGACGCACGCCGCGTCCCCGGAGTGGATACCCGCCTCCTCGATATGTTCCTGGATGCCTCCGATGAACACGTCGCGACCGTCGGCCACGACATCCACGTCGATCTCCGTCGCGTGGTCCAGATACTTGTCCACGAGCACCGGATGGTCCTGGCTCACGCGTGTCGCCGTCTCCATGAAGCCCTTGAGGTCCTCCTCGCTGTGGACGATCTCCATGCCGCGTCCGCCCAGGACGTAGGACGGTCGCACGAGGACGGGGTAGCCGATCCGGGCCGCGGCCTCACGCACCTCCTCGAAGCTGTAGCCGGACGCCCCAGGGGGCTGCGGGATCCGCATGCGGCGCATGAGGGCCGCGAACTTGCGGCGGTCTTCTGCGAGGTCGATGAACTCCGGGGGCGTGCCAAGGATCCTCGTCCGCGACCTGCGACGGGCGAGTGCCCTCGCCAGAGGCACCGCGAGGTTGATCGAGGTCTGACCGCCGAACTGCACGATGACGCCATCGGGCTTCTCTTCCTCGATGATGTTCAGGACGTCCTCCAGGAGCAGCGGCTCGAAGTACAAGCGGTTGGAGATGTCGAAGTCCGTGGAGACGGTTTCCGGGTTGTTGTTCACGATGATGGCAACGGCACCTTCTTCGCGCAGGGCGAAGATGCCTTGGACGCAACAGTAGTCGAACTCCACGCCCTGACCGATGCGGATGGGCCCGCTCCCGACGATGAGGACTCTTCGACCCTCCAAAGGTCGCGTCTCCGTGTCGGTCTCCACGGTCGAGTAGAAGTAGGGAGTCTCGGCCTCGAACTCACCCCCACACGTATCGACCATCTTGTAGGAAACCCGCGGACGGGAGCCGCGGAGCTCCTCCTCGGGGATGCGCGTGAGGCGCGTGAGATCGGCATCCGAGAACCCCCTGCGCTTCGCCTCGGCGAGGAGCGCCTTCGTCGGACGCGCGCTCCCCAGGCGGGTCTCCAGGGCCACGAGGCCCCGGATCTTCTCGAGGAAGAACGGATCCCACGCGGTGAGACTCGCGACCTCACGGACGGTCATTCCCCGTCGCAGGGCCTCCGCGATCGCGAAGAGCCTTCGGTCCGTGGGCGTGCGGAGATCTTCCTCCAGCTCGGCGTCGGTCCACGGGTCCGGTTCTAGCCCCACCTTGCCGATCTCGAGGGACCGGACCGCTTTGAGGAGGGATTCCTCAAACGTCCGGCCGATGGCCATGACCTCCCCCGTGCTCTTCATGGAGGTGCCGAGACGCCGATCCACGGTGCGGAACTTATCAAAGGGCCACCGGGGGATCTTCGTCACGACATAGTCGAGGGTGGGCTCGAAGGAGGCGAGGGTCTTCCCCGTGACGGGGTTCTGGATCTCGTCCAGCGTCATCCCGATCGCGATCTTGGCCGCGATGCGGGCGATGGGATAGCCGGTGGCCTTCGAGGCCAGCGCGGAGGAGCGGGAGACGCGCGGGTTCACCTCGATGACGCGGTACTCGCCGGTCTCCGGGTGGACCGCGAACTGGATGTTGCAGCCGCCCTCGATCCCGAGGGCCCGGATGATCTTCAGGGCCGCGGAACGGAGGGTCTGGTGATCCTGGTCGCTCAGGGTCTGGGCCGGCGCCACGACGATGGACTCGCCCGTGTGGATGCCCATCGGGTCGAGGTTCTCCATGTTGCAGATCGTGATGCAGGTGTCCGCCCCATCGCGCATGACCTCGTATTCGAACTCCTTCCAGCCGAGGACCGATTCCTCCACGAGCACCTGCTTGATCCGGGAGTAGGCGAGCCCGAGGCCCACGATGTGCTCGAGCTCTTCGGCGTCGTGGGCCACGCCGCTGCCGCTCCCGCCGAGGGTGTAGGCAGCCCGGACGATGATCGGGAACCCCATCTCCTGAACAAAGGCATTCGCGCCGGCGATATCGGACACGGCGCGGCTTCGCGGCACGGGCTCGCCGATGGACCGCATGAGGGACGCGAACTTCTCCCGATCCTCCCCCGCCTGGATCGCCTCGAGCTTCGTCCCCAGGAGCTCGACGCCGTACTTCTTCAGGATCCCGCGCTCCGCGAGCTCGCTCGAGAGGTTGAGCCCCGTCTGCCCGCCCATGCCGCTGAGGATCCCTTGCGGTCGTTCCTTGGCGATGACCTTCTCCAGGAACTCGGCGGTGAGGGGCTCGACGTAGACCGCGTCGGCCATCTCGGGGTCCGTCTGGATCGTCGCGGGGTTGCTGTTCACCAGGACGACGCGGAGGCCTTCCGCCCGCAGGGAGCGGCACGCCTGCGAACCCGAGTAGTCGAACTCCGCGGCCTGGCCAATGACGATCGGTCCCGAGCCGATGACCATCACGGTCTCAAGGTCGCCGCGCCGGGGAACGCCGCCCACCTCCTCTCCCCGACGCCTTGAGCCGCGCCACGAAGTCGGAGAAGATGTACTCGTTGTCCCACGGGCCCGGATGGGCCTCGGGATGGTACTGGACGGAGAAGATCGGGAGCTCTCGGTGGACGAGGCCCTCCACCGTGTGGTCGTTCAGGTTCATGTGGGTGACCTCGAACTCGGAGGCCTCGAGGGAGTCCGCATCGACCGCGAACCCGTGGTTCTGGGATGTGATGTGCACCCGGCCTGTGCGCAGGTCCTTCACGGGCTGGTTGCCGCCCCGGTGCCCGAACTTGAGCTTGAAGGTCCTCCCGCCGAAGGCGAGGGCGAGGATCTGGTGGCCCAGGCAGATCCCCAGGAGGGGCACGCGCCCCGCCAGCTCGCGCGCCGCGCGGACCGTGGTCCCGCGGAGGGCGGGATGGGCCGGGTCTCCCGGCCCGTTCGAGAGGATCACGCCGTTCGGCTTGTAGGCCAGGATGTCGTCCGCGCTCGCATCGTAGGGGACGCGGACCACGTTCGCATAGCGCTGGGCCTCCCGCAGGATGTTCCGCTTCACCCCGCAGTCGACGACCACGATCGTGCGCCTGCGGTCCCCCGGATACCGGATCGGCTTGCGGCAGCTGACCTCGCCGACCAGGTTGCGGGTGTCCGGATGGGGCATCCTACGCACGGTCTTCGCGGCGTCTCCGAGGTCCTCCCCGTGGGGGACCAGCGCGGCCTTCATCGTGCCGCGAGACCGGATGCGGATCGTGAGCATGCGCGTGTCCGCGCCCTGCAAAGCGGGCGTATGGTACTGCTGCAGGAAGCGGGAAATGTCCATCGCGCTCTTCGGATGGCTGGGGACCGCGCAGGCCTCCTTCACGACGAAGCCCGTGGGCTGGATCTCCTCGGATTCCATGGAGGACAGGTCCACGCCGTAGTTCCCGATGAGGGGGTACGTCATCATCAGAATCTGGCCGCGGTACGACGGGTCCGTGAGGGCCTCCGTGTAACCCGTCATGTTCGTGTTGAAGACGAGCTCGCCGAACACCTTCCGCTCGGAACCGAAAAACGGCCCCCGGATGATCGTACCGTCCTCGAGGACGAGGCTGCCTTCCATCCGTTGGACCCTCACCCGATTTCCGCCCTCGCTTATTATCGTTTGCGTTGGAGCGGGTCCGAGGGAACGGCTAAACCCGCGCCGGCCTCTCCCGAAGACGTGCCCGGCAGCCGTCGCGATCGGTACGTCTACGCGGGGATGGCATTCATCCTGGGAATTCTCGCCCTTGTTATCGGCATCGTGGCGTACCTGCTTGGCAGGACGCTCGTGGGCGAGAGCCTCGTGGTGATCGGGATTGTCCTAATGGTGGCGGGGTTCGCCGGGGCGCGCCTCGGCGGCCGGCCGAAGGCGCCCGGGTGAGCGCGCGGTGATCCGCCGATCCTCACGGGGCGGGCAGGCGGAGGCTGTTCAGCCGCTCGACCATCTTGTCCCAGTGACTTCCTTGCCAGTACACGCGTCCGCAACTCGGGCAGCGCCAGAATTCCTGGTGCCGAGAGCGCACGCCTTCGGGGACAATGTCCCGCACTTCCTCCGGAGAAACCGCCTCGATCACCACGTTGCAGAGGGAGCACCGGGAGAGGGGATTCACGAGGCGCAGGGGTAGGACGGCCGCGACCTCGCGGATCTGCTCCTCGAGGACGTCGCTCCGAATCGCCACGGCGCCCGCACAGCGGGCCGCGAGCTCCTTGTCCCGCGTCAGGAGGATCCGGTCCTCCGCCCGGGCTTTCGCGATGAGGTCGTTGTCCGCCATGGCCGTCGGATACGCGGTGTCATAGCCCATGAACCGCAGCCATCGAGCGAGGGAGCCGAGCATGTGGTCGCAGAGGAGCCTCACCGGACCACCGTGTACTCCAAGAGCATGCCGTCCCCGAGAGGCTCCGCCTTCTCGAGGCGCAGTCGCACCGCGTCCTCCAGGGAGCGGGCTCCTTCACCTCCCGCGAGCGTGGGAGCGGACTGTCCACCGAGGACCGCGCTCCCGACGAAGACCTTGAGTTCGTCCGCGAGACGGTGGCGGAGGAAGGACCAGATCGTCGCGCTCCCGCCCTCCACGAGGACGCTCGTCACGCCACGCTTCTCCAGATGGTCCAAGAGGCCGCGCAAATCCACCTCGTCCTTCCCACCCCGGAACACCTCGGCGCGAGGGAAGGTCTTGCCGCAGTCCGCCGTGGTGGCGATCAGGGTCGGCGCGGAGCCGTCGAGTACGCTCGCACCGAAGGGCGTCTTGCCATCGGAGTCCAGCACGACTCGGAGCGGGTTGCGGCCCTTCGCGTACTCCGGCTTCACCGTGAGCTTGGGGTCGTCCTTCAGGATCGTGCCCACGCCCACGAGGACGGCGTCCGCCGCCGCGCGCAGATGGTGCACGCGCCGCAGGTCCTCCTCGTTGCTGATGCGGACCCCACGGCCGTCGGCAAGAGCGATCTTCCCATCGACGCTCATCGCGGCGTTGATGATGACCCGCGGACGCATGGCGGCATCAAGGGCCGCAGCGAATAACAACCTTGCGGTCCGTCAGTACCGAAGATTCTTGTAGCTCGGTCCCGTCCGGCGAGCGAGGCGACGACATGAAGGCCCATCTCTCCCAGATCCGAGACATGAAGTTCAAGGCTCAGGTCGAGGGTTCTCCGGCGATCACGATGCATGCGCCTGAGAGGGGCGAGCCCCACGAAGCACCCTCGTCCATGCAGACGACACTCCTCGCGGCGATGGGGTGCACGGCCTCGGACATCGTGTGGATCCTGAACAAGCAGCGCGTGCCCTTCACGCGTCTGGAAATCGACGCGGACGCGGAGCGAGCGAAGGAGGACCCCAAAGTCCTCACGAAGGTCCATCTCCACTACCGGGTGTATGGCGAAGGCGTCAAGGAATCGGCCGTGAAGCGGGCCATCGAGCTCTCGACGGAGAAGTACTGCTCCGTCGGCGTCATGCTCCGCCGCGGTGGCGTGCAATGGGAAAACACGTGGGAAATCCTGCCGACCAAGTGACGTGTTCTCAACCCTGAGATATGAGGCGGGTATCTTTAAGTAACCCACCCTCGATGGGCCGCCGCTCATGGAAGGAATCCAGATCTACGAGCTGAAGAGGATGGACCTTCGAGGGGCCACGGTGATCGACGGCTTCCCGTCCGTCGGGCTCGTGAGCTCCATCGTCGCGAACTACCTCATCAACGCCCTGAACCTCACCCAGATCGGGATCATGGACTCCGTCTACTTCCCGACGGTCGCCCTCGTCCGTGATGGGCAGCCCATGAACCCTGTGCGCATCTACGCGGGCCCGAAGCGCGAAGGCTCCGACCAGGTCGTCGTGTTCATCTCCGAGTTCCAGCCGCCGCCGAACCTGATCAAGGCCATCGCCTCCACGGTCCTGGATTGGGCCCAGGACGCCCGGTGCAACCTCCTCGTGTGCCCCGAAGGCCTCATCGTGGATTCCCGTGAGGACGACGTGGAGGACCGCCAGGTCGAGGTCTACGGGATCGGCTCGACGGACAAGGCCATGGACCTCCTTCGTCGGCACAAGGTGACGCCCTTCGAGGAGGGCGTCATCACGGGCGTGGCGGGCGTGCTCCTCAACGAAGGTCGAAGGCGCGACTTCGATGTGATCACACTCCTGAGCGAAGCCCATCCCGACTATCCCGACGCCCGCGCAGCGGCCCGGGCCATCGAGGTCATCGACAAGCTTCTGCTCCGGACGGATCTCGACGCGAAGCCCCTTTACGAGGAGGCCGAGCGCATCGAGATGCAGCTCAAGTTGATCCACCACCAGGCCGAGGCGGCGAAGAAGCCCGGCACCGAGCCCGCCCGCCCGAGCATGTACGGCTAGGTGCGAGGCCCCTCCACCTTCACCCGCCAAAGGGAACCGATGCTCTGGAACTCCACTTGTCTTTCGAGGAGATGCGTGATGAGCCAGGCCATCGAGCGAAGGTGCCCGCTGACCTCCCGCACCGTGAAGGACGAGGGACCGTTGGCGAGGGCCAGGTACGGGAGAATCTGATCGGCCGTATGGACGTCCGCCGCCGCCCCGGAGGCAATCTCGTCCGCGAGCGCGGCGGCCGCTTCCTCCCCCACCCGATCGGACGATTTGCCCCGTTCGGCCAGGCTACTCGCCCCGAGGACGGAGCGTTCGGTCTCCGCCCAGAGCACGAGGGCGCCGCCTTGGCCCACGGCCTCCTCGCCCACGTACATGCGGTCCTCGATCTTCACGTCCTCCTGCCCGTGCAGGCGCCGGAGGGCGGCATGCTTAATCCGCTTCGGGATGTCTTCGGGGAGGTTCGCGGCGTGCGCGATGCCGCGGATCCTCCGCACGGCCCCCGGGTCCAGGAGCTGCAGCGTGGACCAGGACGCCACCGGCTGCGTCACGATCTCCACGCTCCCGCCGCCCCGTGGGTAGTACCCGCGCCGGTGGAGGACCACGTCCGCGGTGCCGCCGAGGCGGCGGATCCAGGGGAGGAAGACGCGGGCGAAGTAGTCGAGGGGCGGAGACCACCGGACGTCCGTCCCGCCGGTCAGGCTCAGCTGCACGCCGCTCGGCGCGGCGAACGCCACCGGGAGGCATGCCTGAAGGATCAATGTCACGCTCCCCGCGGTCCCCACGTCGAACGCGTGCTTTCCCCCGACGATGGTCCCCGGACGGAAGACGATCTGGGACGCCCCGGCCTCGAGGCCCTCCACGTCGGCGGAACAGAGCTCGGCGACCGCGCGGACCGCGGTCACGTGCTGCGGAGCGAGGCCCGGGTTCGGGCGACCGGCTCGGATGTTCGAGACGGTCACGGAGACGCCGCGGAGAGCCGATAGGGCCACGGCCATCCGGAGCAGCTGGCCGCCGCCTTCCCCATGGGACCCGTCAACGACGATCACGCTCGCGCCGCCTCCGGACCCACTTCTCGACTTCCACCGCGAAGAACACGGAGCTCCCGACCAGGGTGGCGACGGCGAGCTCCTCCCACGGGAGGGCGTACGTCTTGAAGGCCGCTTGGAACGGCGCGGCATAGATCACGATGAGCTGCATGGCGACCGTCAGCGTGACCGCCCCGATTAAGTGCCGGTTCCGGAAGAAGCCCTCCGTGAAGACCGACTTCCGCTCGACCCGGATCGCGAGGACGTGGAAGACTTGGAACATCGTGAGGACGTAGAACACGAGGGTGCGCGCCTCGTCGTGGTCCGCCGTGGCCGGTCGGTTCGTGAGCGCCCATGTGAACATCGCCAGAGACCCGACCGTCATCAGCACGCCCACCCAGACGATGTGGAAACTAATCCCGCCGCTCAGGATGCCCGCCTTCGGATCCCTCGGCTTCCGTTCCATCAGCCCCCTCTCCTTCGGCTCGACGGTCAGCGCGAGGGCGGGGAAGCCGTCCGTAATCAGGTTGATCCAGAGAATCTGGAGCGGCAGGAGAGGGAGGGGCAGGGCGAGCAGGGTGGCCATGAAGATCGTGAGGACCTCGCCGGAGTTCGTGCTCAGCATGTACCGCACGAACTTCCGCATGTTGTCGTAAATCCCGCGGCCCTCCTCCACCGCTGCGACGATGGACGCGAAGTTGTCGTCGAGCAGGACCATGTCCGCGCTCTCCTTCGCGACATCCGTGCCCGTGATGCCCATCGCGACCCCAAGGTCGGACCTCTTGAGGGCGGGCGCGTCATTCACCCCGTCGCCCGTCATCGCGACGACGTGGCCCTTCTTCCTCCACGCGCCGACGATCCGGACCTTGTGCTCCGGGGCGACGCGGGCGTACACCTTGATCCGCTCGACGTCGCGTATGAGGTCCTCGTCCGAGATCTTCTCGAGTTCCTCGCCCGTGAGGGCGAGCTCCCCCTCCGTGAGGATCCCCATCTCCCGCGCGACGGCCATCGCGGTGAGCTTGTGGTCTCCCGTGATCATGACGACGCGGATCCCCGCCTTCTTGCACTCCTCGACGGCCCGGGTCGCCTCCTGCCGAGGCGCATCCATCATCCCCACGAGGCCGAGGAGCGTGAGGTCCTGCTCCATCGCGCCCTCCTCGAGCGATGGCAGGTCCGCGGGGAACGAGCGCCGAGCGAGGGCCAGGACCCGCAGGGCTCGGGTCGCCATCTCTTGGTTCCGGAAGACGTACTGCTTCCGGTCGTAGTCCGTGAGGGGCATCACGTCGCCGTTCACGAGCTGCGTCGTGCAGGTGGCGAGAATCCGCTCTGGGGCTCCCTTCACATACAGCCACTTCTCGCCGACCCCCGCGAGGCGTCCCGCGCGCGTCGCCTCCGGGAGGGCGAGAAGCTCCGGCAGGCTCTCGGACGACACGCGGGCGTGGAGCGTCGACATCTTCTTGCGCTCCGAGGTGAAGGGAATCTCCGCGACGCGGGGCCACTCCGAACGCAGGGCGTTTGCATCGAGGCCCGCACGGGCCGCTGCGACGGTGATGGCACCCTCCGTGGCGTCGCCGTCGATCGTCCAGCGCGGCCCTTCCCGCTTGAGGACCGCGTCGTTGCAGAGGACGCCGCAGACGAGTAGGTCCCGCAGGTCCGGATGCTCCTCGAGGCGCACCGGCTGGCCGCCCACCCGGATCTCGCCGGACGGATCGAAGCCCTCCCCGCGCACCTCGTACCACGTCTCCCCGACGAGGGTCGACCGGACGTTCATCTCGCCCTTCGTCAGGGTGCCCGTCTTGTCCGAGCAGATAACGGTCGCGGCGCCGAGCGCTTCCACGGCGGGGAGCTTCCGGACGAGGGCGTTGCGCTTCACCATCCGCTGGAGCCCGAGAGCAAGGCTGATCGTGACGACGGCGGGAAGGCCTTCCGGGATCGCCGCAACGGAGAGGCCGACCGCGGTGAGGAAGAACACCTCGACCTGGGAGATGTCCCGCCACGCGTTGATCGCGAACACGAAGACCGCGATTGCCAGGACCGCGATGCCGATCTGCCGGCCGAGCCGGTCGAGCTGCCGCGAGAGAGGCGTCTCTTGTTTCGTCTCCTGCTGCACGAGGGTCGCGATCTTCCCGAGCTCCGTCGACATGCCCGTCGCGACGACGACCGCCTTCCCCCGACCGCCCTCGACCGTCGTGCCCATGTACACCGTGTTCTTGCGGTCCGCGAGGAACGTGTCCTGCGATAGGGGCTCCGTGGACTTCGTGACCGGGAGGGACTCCCCCGTGAGGGAGGCCTCGTTCGTCCGGAGGCTCGCGACCTCGATGAGCCGCGAGTCCGCGGGCACGCGGTCTCCCGCCGCGAGCAGGACGACGTCCCCCGGCACGATCTCCCGCCCGGGCACCATGATCGCCTCGCCGCCGCGGAGCACGTGGGCCTTCGGCGCGGCGAGGGCCTTCAGGGCCTGCAGGGATCGCTCCGCGCGGTACTCCTGGAAGAAGCCCAGGGTCGCGTTCAGGATCACGATGACGCCGATGAGCGCGGCATCGAGCAGCTCGGTGGACTCGCCCTTCGAGAGGCCGAGAAACGCGGAAATGCTGGCGGCGATGATCAGGACGATGACGAGGACGTTCGTGAACTGGCTCAGGAGAATCTTCAGGGGGCTAATCCGCGTCGTCTGGACGAGCTCGTTCGGGCCCACCTGGGCGAGGCGCTTCGCGGCCTCCGTCTTCGAGAGGCCCATGGGGGACGAGGACTGGCGCTTGAAGGCGGCTTTCACGTCGACCGCGTGCCAGTCCTCCGCCATGGCCTTCCGCATGGGGGCCGTCATACTAAACCCATTCCCGTGGGCGCGTGCCTGTCAGTGGCCTCGCGGCATGAGCCCTCCGCATTGACAATTCGTATTTGTAGGGTATGTCGCGATGGCACGCGCGGGATGGGTAACATCGGTTTCTCGCGGATCGAGCGAGCGACTACGCTCCGCGCTCCCCTGGAGACTCCTGGGGGCGGACCCGCGTGATTGACATGAGTTCGATCATGTTCGAGGTCGGGGTCATCGCCAGCGTGGGCTTCATTGGCGCCGCCCTAGCGTCCCGCGCTCGCGTCTCCGTGGTCATCGGCTACATCCTCGCCGGGTTGCTCATAGGCCCGAACATCCACGTCAACCTCCTGGGCATCTCCTACAACGGTGTGCTGACGGACAGCGACTTCATCCAATCGATTTCCCGCCTCGGCCTCGTCCTCCTCCTGTTCTTTGTCGGCCTGGAGTTCAGCATCACGAAGCTGAAGAAGACAAAGGAGGCCGCGGCCATCCTGGCGGTGACGAACCTCGCTGTGAACATGTTCGCTGGGTTCGTGATCGGCGCGTGGCTAGGATGGCCCCTCATCGACACGATCTTCATGGCGGGTGTCATCAGCATGTCCAGCTCCGCCATCACGGCGAAGAGCCTGATCGACCTGAAGCGGCTGGGCAACGCGGAGACGGAGTTCCTCCTGGGCATGGTCATCTTGGAATCGTTCCTGGCCATGTTCCTCCTGACCCTGGTCAACGGCATGGTCGTGTCCGCGGACGCCTCGCCCGTCTCCCCGCAATCCCTCTTCCTCGGCATCGGCATCTTCCTGGGGTTCTTCGCCTTCCTCGCAGCGATCGTTGTGCCGAACACCGTGCGGATGTTCGAGAAGATCAAGAGCGAGGAGCTGTTCATTCTATTCGCCATGGCCGTGGTCTTCCTCTCCGCGGCCCTGGCCGAGGCCTTCCGCGTCCCGGCGATCATCGGGGCCTTCTTCATGGGGATGGTGTTCGCCGACACGAAGCTCGCCTCCCGCATGAAAACGAAGATGGAGAGTCTTCGAGACGCCTTCGTGGCCATCTTCTTCCTGAGCTTCGGGATGCTCATCGACCCGGCGGCGTTGCCCATCGTCCTCCCGATGGTCCTCATCGCGGTCCCCCTCATCTTGCTGAACGATCTCTTCCTGACCGCGAGCCTGGCGTACTTCATCGGCTTCTCGAGCAAGGCCGCGGCAGCAATCGGCTCGAGCCTCGTGGCTCGCAATGAAGAGGCGATCCTGTACGCGAGCGTGGGCACCCACGCGATCCGGAACAACCCGAACCTCTCCAACAGCTATGCGGGGACGTACCTGACGCCCTTCGCGGGCTTCCTGTGCATCCTGATGAGCGGCATGGCGCCCCTCCTCATGGTCCGGTCGGACCGCATCGCAGGCTTCTTCTCCAAGCGCCTCCCGAAGTCGATCACTTTCGGCGCGGAGCTCGTGAAACGCACGCTGAAGACGGTGGTCATGCCGAGCATGCTGCCCATCTACCGCAAGCGGCGCCTCTTGCAGGCCACCCTCATCCTCTACGCAGCCTGGATCATCGATCTCACGATCACCTCCGGGGCGGCCCATTTCGTCATGGCCCTGTTCTCGCCCTTCGTCATCTGGGCCGTCTATGTGGCCGCGCAGCGCAGCTTCCGGGAACCGGTCCGGCATACGAACTACGGGGTGGAGGGCGGCCCCTTCAGCAAGTCCACGATCGAGGCCTTCGTCCTGCGCATGGTCGTGGGGGCCCTGACGACGATAGCCCTCGTCGCCATCTTATGGCAGGTCTACTGGCCGGTGACCCTGGCGATCCTGTACGCCTACTTCCTCATCGTTGTGTTCAGCATGAGGGTCGTGTACCGGCGCCTGGGCCTCGGCGTGGGTCGGCGCCGCGGCGCGGTGCGCCTCGTGCGGAGTGCACGGCACGTGCGGGCCTGGAAGCCCGCGGGGAACGGGCGGCGCTGATCAGACGACGGGATACGCGAGGTCGGCGATCCACGTCTCCGCGCCAATCGTGGTCTCGGGCCCGTGGCCGGGCAGCACCTTCGTCTCCGGCGGGAGCTGCACGAGGCGTTGGAGGCTCGACACCATCTTCGCGGGACTCCCGCCCGCCACGTCCGTACGACCGCACGAACCCCGGAAGAGCGTGTCGCCGGAGAAGAGGACGCCTTCGGAGGCTGCGTAGAAACAGCAGCTTCCCTCCGTGTGTCCGGGCGTGTGGAGGGTCTTGAGGGTGATGCCCCCGATCGGGATTGAAGTACCTTCCTTGAGGAGGAGATCCGCCTTGGCTACAGGGGGCGGCGCGGGGAGGAACCAGCGGGATTCCCTCGCGTTCCGCTCGAGGCGGTACGCGTCCACTTCGAAGATCGCGAGCTTGGCGCCCGTGGCCTTCTGGAGGGGTTCGTCGTCGGCGGAGTGGTCCGGGTGGCCGTGGGTGTTCAAGATGAAAAGGAGCTTCACCCCGAGCTCCTGCGCCTTCGCCTGGATCTCGCTCGCCCCCAGGCCCGTGTCGATGACCGCGGCCTGCTGGCTCGCCTCGTCGGCCACCAAGTAGACGTTGTTGTCGAGGGGCGGGACGACGAGCTTCTCGATGCGCATGGATGAGGTTAGCAAGCCCGAGACCATTTTAAACTTGCCGCCAGTGGCCGTGGGACCGCCCTCTAGCGGACGTGACCCGCGCCGTGAACGTACTTGTCCGCGAGGCGGTTAATCGCCCCCTCGTACTTCTCGTGGAGCCCTTCTACGGTCTCCTCCCGCTCGATGCGGTCAAACTCGGCCCCGAGGGCCGCGCGCTCCTTCGCGGGGAGGGCGGTCCCGAGCGCAAGCTTATGGGGCGCGCCCGCATCGGGACGCTCCGTGACCGTCGGCGGACTCAACTTCAACTGCCCGCGATGCAACAATCCACTCTTCTTCACCTTCAAGCTCGCGGATGAAGGAGACTCCATGACCCGCGAAGTGAACTGTCCGGGGTGCAAGACCGCCTGGCACGTGGGCCTCGACATCCGGCCGAAGTGAGGGTTTATCCTCTATCGTGGATTCATGGGGCATGTGAGGCTCCCCCTGTTCCCCCTCCATACGGTGCTGTTTCCTGGGACGACATTGACTCTGCACGTCTTCGAACCGCGCTACCGGGAGATGGTGGGGAGGTGCCTCGAGCACGACGAGCCGTTCGGGATCAGCTTGATCCTCGAAGGGGAGGAGGTCGGCGGCCCTGCGGTGCCCCGACGCATCGGCACGGAGGCGGCGATCATTGCCTCCCAGCGGTACCGCGACGGACGGTACGACGTTGTGGTCGAGGGACGCCGCCGTTTCGAGGTCGTTGCCCTGGACCGTACGAAGCCCTATATCCGGGCCGAAGTGCGGTTCCTCGACGAACCCGAGGGCGTCCTGGCGGATGGCCTCGCCGAGGCGACGGCGAAGCTTTTCGAAGGCTTCCTCGAGACCGCGGAGCTCACGGGCCACCCCTTGGCCGATGAGACCTGGCGGAACCTGAACCCGCAGGCCCTCTCCTACCGCATCGCCTCGGTCCTTGGGGCCTCCGAGGACGAGAAGCAGGAGTTCCTCGAGATCCCGGATGCCGCGACCCGGCTGCGTCGAGTGGCTCAGCGGCTCATGGCGATCACGCAGATTGGCGCCGAGGCCGGCGCCGCATAGCTGCCGCGATTTCCTCGAGCGCGAGGAGGATCGCCCGCCGCGTCATCCCATAATCCATGGAGGGTTGCCCGGGGCGATTGACGCTGGCTTCCGGCGTCTGGGGCACGTGAATGAACCCGGCCGGACCGGTCCATCCTCGGGTCGCGAACCCGTCGAGGAGGGTGTACATCGCAAAGTTGCAGAGATACGTGCCCGCGGGGATGGCGTAGACCGAGGCCGAGCCCTGGG
>JBBSVS010000150.1:0-4259 GCA_038046665.1 Thermoplasmatota archaeon | reverse complement strand
GAGCCGCTCACGATCCTGGACGTGAGCCGGGCCTTCGCCCGGATCGCGGAGACCCATGGAGCGGCCTCGATGAACACCCGACGGCGCATCCTGGAATCCCTCCTGGGCCGCGCTTCCCGGGAGGAGCGGGAGGTCCTGTTCCGCGAGATCTCCGGCGAGATGCGGATCGGGGTGAACGAAGGGGTGATGCTCGACGGGATTGCCGAGGCCGCGGGCGCGGAGGCCGAGACGGTCCGCACGGCTCACATGTTCCGGGGAGACCTCGGCGAGGTCGCGGAGACCGCCCTCTTCGAGGGTCCCGAGGCCCTTCGGACGCGGGGCCTCCGCCTCATGTCGCCCGTGAAGCCCATGCTCGCCGAGATGGCGGAGGACCTCGACGACGTCCTCGCGGAGCACGGCGGGACCACGGCGATCGAATTCAAGCTCGACGGCGCGCGCATCCAGATCCACCGCAAGGGCGACGTGGTCAAGATATTCAGCCGCCGCCTGAGCGACGTGACGGAGAGCCTCCCGGAGATCGCGGCCTTCGCGCGAGGACTCCCTTCAGAGGAATTCCTCCTGGAGGGCGAGGTCATCGCGGTGGACCACGAAGGGAAGCCGCTCCCCTTCCAGGACCTCATGCGCCGCTTCCGCCGCGTCCACGACATCGACGCCGCGCAGAAGGAGGTCCCGCTGAAGCTCTTCCTCTTCGACCTCCTCGCCCTCGACGGGCGCTCGATGATCGATGAGCCGTATCGCGTCCGGTGGGAGGCGTTGGAGAGGCTCGTGCCTACCGCGGTGCTCACGCCCCGGAAGATCGCGTGGTCGAAGGAGGAAATCGAGGCGTTCCTCCGGGAGGCCTTGGCTCAGGGTCACGAGGGTCTGATGGCCAAGAGCCTCGCGTCGACGTACTCCGTCGGGAAGCGTGGCAAGAGATGGTTCAAGATCAAGCCTGCGGACCGCTTGGACCTGGCGATCGTCGCGGCCGAGTGGGGCAGCGGCCGTCGGGAGGGCTGGCTGTCGAACTATTGGCTCGCGGTGCGGGACGAGGCCACGGGCCAGTTCCCGATGATCGGGAAGACCTTCAAGGGCCTGACCGACGAGGAGTTCGAGACGATGACCGCGCGCCTCAAGGCCCTCGCCACTTCGGAGGAGCCGTGGGGGTACCACATCCGCCCGGAGGTCGTCGTCGAGGTGGCTCATAACGAGATCCAGCGCAGCCCCCACTACCCGAGCGGCTTCGCGCTGCGCTTCGCCCGCATCGTCCGCATCCGGGAGGACAAGGGACCCGAGGACGTGGACACCTACGCGCGGCTGAAGGAGCTCTACGCGAGGCAGTTCGAACGGAAGGGACGCGGGCCCGACGACCTGTGAGACCGGAGTAGTTTCGCCCATCCTGCCGGAAGGAGGAAGCCCATCCTCGGCATACCTCTACTTAGAGGTATGAACGTGGAGATCGGCTGCGGAGCGCGGATCCGGGACTTCGATGGGCGTCGGTATTTCTACTTCTGGCACTACGAGCGCGAGTCGGGCCGGTCCGTACGGAAGGAGGACTACGTCGGGCGCGTGGAATCGGAGCGGTCTCGCGCGGAGCTGCTCCGCCGCATGGCGGCCTACCACCGCAGGGCCGAGCAGGCGTTCGCCGAGCGGAGGGTCCGCATCGAGCGACAGATCGCGTCCGTTCCTCGTACCTCTACTTAGAGGTACGAAAGCGACCGCCTCGCACGGGCGCCGCCCATAGGGTCACTCGACATCCCGCGCGGCGATGGTCTCCCGCGTCCTCGCGCTGCTCCCCCACGCGGTCAGGTAGATCCCGATCAGGGCCAGGGCCGCGCCCGCGGCCACGAAGGCGCTCGGCACCTGCTCGAGGAGGACCCAGGCGAGGAGGCTCGAACCGATCGGCTCGCCCACGAGGCTCAAGCTCACGACCGGGGCCGTGACCCATCGGAGGGACCAGTTGTACAAGGTGTGCCCGCCAAGCTGAGGGATGACGGCGAGGGCGAGGAACAGGAGGAGCTCGCGGCGCAGGTCTCCCGCCGGCACGAGGCTCTGGCCCAGGGCGATTGCGTACAGGAACAGCACGCCCGTCGCGCTCGCGTACACGACGAAGGCGTAGTCCAGCAGGGACACGTGCTGGCGCAGTCTCCGTCCCGCGAGGAAGTAGAAGCCCGCCATGACCCCGCCGAGGAAAGCGAGCACGTCGGCCCCGAGCAGGCTCTCGCGGAAGCCGTAGTCCGCGAGGGCGATGACGACCACGCCGCTGAAGCCCAGGGCGATCCCCAGGGCCATCCACTTGTTCAGCCGCTCCCGCAGGACGAAGTGGGACAGCAGGCCGACGAGGAGCGGGTGGGACGTCACGAGCACAACGGAGGAGGCTACGCTCTCCCCCTCGACCTTCAGGGACGCAATCCAGAGGGTGAAGTGGGTCGCGAGGATCGCACCGATGCCGGCCATGATCAGGAGGTCCTTCCGCGGGAGTTCGCGGAGCGTGGCCCCCTTCCGCCAGGCCACCAGTGGTGCCAGGATCGCCGTGGCCATGGCGAGGCGGTACAGGGCGATCGTGATCGGAGGCGACGTGGACCAGGTGATGAATATCGAGGCGAAGGAGACGGAGACGATCGCGAGGACGATGGCCGCGTAGGGGCTGGCCAACGGGGCCGCCGGCACGCTCACGGACGTCGAGAGGGGCGCGGTTCTATCTAACGCCTGCGGCGGGACGTCAAAGGGCTTTTGTCCGGGGCCGCGATACGCCCGTCCGCGACGGGATGGCCATGAGGGTCGAGGACATCAAGAAGATCGCCGTGATTGGCGCGGGAACGATGGGGGCTGGCATCGCCCAGACGTGCGCCGCGGCAGGCTTCCAGGTGGCGATGCGGGACATCGACCAGAAGTTCGTGGACGGCGGATTCCGCCGCATCCGCGACCCGCTCATGAAGCGCGTGGAGAAGGGCAAGATGGTCCAAGCCGAGGTGGACGCGATCGTCTCCAAGGTCCACGGGACCGTGGACCTGACGGAGGCCCTGAGCGCCGCGCAGGTCGTCATCGAGGCGGTCTTCGAGAAGATGGAGATCAAGCGGGAGATCTACGCGGAGATGGACCGGATCGCGCCGCCCGACGTGGTCTTCGCCTCGAACACCTCTTCGCTGAGCATCACGGAGATGGCCAACGTCACGAAGCGCGCGGACCGCGTCGTGGGGATGCACTTCTTCAACCCCGCGCCGGTGATGAAGCTCGTCGAGGTGATCCGCGGCTCGGAGACGAGCGACGCGACCGTGGCCCTCGTGAAGGATCTCTGCGTGCGACTGGGCAAGGAGGCCGTGGAGGTCAAAGAGTCCCCGGGCTTCGTCGTCAACCGCCTGCTCGTGCCGATGATGAACGAGGCCTTCAACCTCCTCCAGGAGGGCATCGCGAGCCCGGAGGACATCGACAAGGCGATGAAGCTCGGCACGAACATGCCCATGGGCCCTTTCGAGCTCGCCGACTACACCGGACTGGACATCGGCCTGGACGTGATGGAGGTCCTCTACCGCGAGACAGGGGATCCGAGGTTCCGGCCGTCGCCGCTCCTGAGGAAGTACGTGCGGGCGGGACGGCTCGGGCGTAAGACCGGGCGCGGCGTGTACGACTACACGAAAGCCTAACGCCAAGATCAGCGGCAAAACCAAGGGACGGGAGGGACGGGCCTCGTGGCCCGTCCCAGGTGTTCATCGCCGCTCTACGGGCCTTGACCCGGCGGACCCTGCGGAGGCTGCTGCGGCGGATAGTCCTGTTGGGGTGGCATGTACTGCTGTTGCGGCACGGGCTGGGGCATCGGTGGACGGCGCCGGCGGAGGAGGAGGACGCCCGCCGCGGCAATCACGACAAGGACGCCGACCACGAGCAGAATCAGGAGGAGCGAGTTCCCCGTGTACTTGTAGGCCGTCAGGCTCTCGCTGCTCGTCAACGCGCCTGCACCGTTGTAGTTCTCCGTCTTCACCATCCAGCCGACGGCCTCGGAGTAGTAGTTCAACGTGAACGGGTTCCCCGCGGCGGG
The DNA here is from genome assembly GCA_038046665.1 of Thermoplasmatota archaeon. Lineage (GTDB taxonomy): Archaea > Thermoplasmatota > Thermoplasmata > RBG-16-68-12 > RBG-16-68-12 > RBG-16-68-12. The sequence continues at coordinate 247 of JBBSVS010000150.1, read as the reverse complement.
CGTGCGGATCACCGCTGCCGTGAAGGTCCCTGCGGGGACCGTGACGGAGGTCTCGCTCGTCACCGTTCCGCTCCAGCTCTGGGTCGTGGTCGTGCTCCCGAACCCGCTCACCGTGGTCACCTGGGAGCTCCCCTGCCAGATCGTGCCGGAGCTCAGGGGGAAGACCGCCGTCGGAACGGGCGGGTCGGAGGTCGTCGTCAGCGCGCCGATGAAGGGGAACGTGCCGCCCGTCTTCGCCTGCTTGAGG
>JBBSVS010000149.1:0-4262 GCA_038046665.1 Thermoplasmatota archaeon | reverse complement strand
CGTCGCGAGGAACGTCGTGCACATGCCACGCAGGCTGTCCGTGTCGTCGACGCCGATCCAGAGGACCATGGACGCTTCCACGAAGGTGCGCGGGCGGATAAAACCGCTCCGGCCCCGAGAAAGTTCATATAGCGAGGGCCCACTCGGACGCACGACTCCCATGCCCGTACGCTCCTTCGAGTTCTCCACCGTCGACGGCCGCCGCCTGACGAAGACGAGCGCCCAGCTCATCAATCTGCGGGTGGACCACAACAGCACGGTCACCCTGATCACAGAGACGGCCCCGAACCAGGCCAACGTGGACTTCCGCTTCACCGCGAACTACCGCTCGTCGGAGGCCCCCATCGGCCTCATCCAGCTGGAAGGCACCCTCGTGTGGGAAGGAGACGCCAAGTCCCTCGTCACAGGCTGGTCCTCCGGCGGGCAAATGCCGCCCGAGGTGGCCAACGAGATCCACACCGTCATCATGACGAACTGCATCCCGGAGGCGGTCATCCTCGCGCGGGAACTCCGGCTGCCGCCGCCCATCCCGATCCCCCAGGTGAACGTCGCGCAGACGGCCCCGCCCTTGAAGAAGGGACGCTCGCCCGAAGTGATGTAGTCACTTGATGTGGTCCAGGCTGAAGGACCCGATGGACACGCTGCTCTTCGTGTACGTGTAGCGGATCCAGCCGCGCGACTGGACGTCGCAGATCCCCTTGATGCTCAGGAAGGACTTCAGCTGCTCCACCTTGAACTCGATCGAGCCGTCCATGAGGGAGCCGAGCATCTGGATCTCCTGCTCCTCGTGCATGCCCTTCTCGATGACGTAGACGGCCACGGCCTTGTCCCTCTTCCGACGGCCGACGAAGGGCTGCAGGAACTTGAACGTGGTCGTCGGGTCGAGGTAGGCGATGAGCGTCGACACGCTCCGGAAGGCGACGCGGTAGGCCTCGTGCTTCTTCTTCCACTCCGACGCGGTCTGGTCCACCGCCTTCAGGATTGCCTGGTGGTCCGTCGGATCGTCGATGTAGATCGTGTTGGGATCGGAGGCATCCGCGCCCATGGACTTGGAGTAGGCGTCCACGTACCTCACGAGCCCGAGCTTTTCCCGCTGCTCGTAGTCCGGGAGCACGAACGCCATCTCCTCGCGGATGTCGCCCGGACCCTTGTCCGTGAGGACCCAGATCACGGGGAGGCCCTTCTTCAGGCCCTCCGCCATGAACAGGTCCACGACGACCTCCTTGCCCACGTACGCGGGGCCGTAGGCAGACAGGTTGGAACCGTAGGGGATCCCGCCGAAGAGCAGGTCGTCCAGACGGGGGATTCCGGTCTTGACCTTCTGCTGTTTGAACTCGATCTGCCGGTCCTCCTCGCGGGCCTCGATCTCCTCCGAGACGAGGCCCTGCTCCCGGAGGCGGAGGTCTTCCATCTTCTGCGAGAGATATTTCTCCTTGTTCCGGACCTCCTCTTCCTTTTGGGAGATATGGGCCTTGAGTTCCTCGAGTCGGGTTTTCAGGTCGAGCTCCTCCGTGGAGCCTCCCTGGGCCTTGGCCTCCGCGACCTTCCTCTGTTCCGCCTTGAGCAGGTTCTCCCGGTACTCCATGTCCTGTTCCCGGCGGAGGATCTCCTCGTCCTTGAAGGACGTGGCTTCCTTGAGCCTCTTGGTCTCGTCCTCGTGCATCTGCAGCTCGTCCTGCAGGCGCTGGATCTCCTGCTCCCGGAGGAGCATGCTCTTCTCCTTCGAGAGGAGCTCCTGCTCCTTCTTCTTCAGGGCGTCGGAGATTTCGCCCCTGGGCTTCCCTTCGAGGATCTGGGCCTGGGCACGGACATGGTCCTCGATCTTGTACTTGCTGACCTCCTCCTCAAGAGTGATGATCCGCTTCTTGAACTCCTCCTCCTTGCGGAGGTACTCCTGCTCGTTCTGCCGGAGCTCCTCCTCGAGGCGGCGGCGGAGTTCTTCCGTGCCGGACCCCACGTCGCCGCCCGGCACGAGGCCCATGGATTCCTTCGCCTGGAGGGCCGCCTCACGCTCCGCGAGAGCGAGCTCTCGCTTCTTCAGCTCCCGCTCGTTGGGCTTGATCTTCGCGAGCCCGATTTCGATCCTGTCCTTGAGGGCATCGTTGACGGCCCTCAGCTCCGCGATCTCCGCCTCGAGCTTCCTGTAGGACTCGGCCTGCTGGCCGAGGCGCTTCCGGAAGTCCGCGGCGGGCCCCGCCTTGAGCTGCTGGCCCTTGACGTACTTGATCACGGCGATGGAACCTTTCTTGATGTGCTCGATCTCCTCCTCCAGCCCCCTGCGCTTCGCGATTTCCGTCTGGAGCTGCTTGGAGAGGTTCGCGGTCTCTTCGATGAACTGCACGGGGTCGAACTTGCCCGAACGGAAGTTGCCCAGCTCGCGGGCCAGCGTCGCGCGCATCGCGTCGAGCTCGGCCCGAAGGCCCTCGGCCTCGAAAGCCTTGGAGCGGAGTTCCCGGAGCCTGTCGTCGGAGACCTGATCCTGAGTCCGGCCCGCCTTCGCGGGCCCGCCGCCGGCGGAGGGCAGTCCGATCCAGTCCTGGAAGGCGTTGTCCTCTCCCGAGAGCCACTTACGCAGCGATTCCTCACGGCCGTCCTGCGTCCCGCCGGACGACACGGGAGCGCCCATCCACGAGCTCAGGCCGTTGTCCCCCGACTCGCCCTTGAGCCAAGCGGAGAGGCTGCTGTCGCCAGACGAGGTCCGAGCCTCCGTCTGCTTCGTCCCGCAGACGACGCATTCCTTGCGGGCATTCACCTCGCCGCCGCACACGCGGCAAGTGAGGGCGGGAGCTTGCTCCGTCTCGGACTTCGCGCCCACTCGACTCGCACCTCGAGGACTCTCGTTCCACTATCCGATGGGACGAGTCTCGTTCGTTGGTCATTTACGAGAGGAATGGGTATTTAATCGTATCAACCTCAGTATCAGCCGGAAACCTAGTCTCTCCGGAGAGCGTGAGGACGCAGGAGCCACGCGGCGCAAGTAGGAAACGTATTAATACGGACCGAAGAATTTCACGCCCAGAATAAAAAAGGGAGCCTGGCGGTCCGTGGGGAAGGAGACAGAGAAGCGCATCCATATGCGCATCGACCCGAACGACGAGTCAATCACGCTCAAGGACATCATGCAGCGCATCCAGGAGATCCAGCGGCAGAACCCGGACCTGGACGTGTTCTTCGATGGGGACGAATACGCCGTCTGCTCGCGGCCGAAGAAGACGGACTGAGGAAAAGGAGCCTTTTTGGGCGCGTGGCCCTTTCCCCCGCCCAGCGGAAGCGGTGACCATGAAGAAGCCAACGAAGAAAGAACTGACCCAGTTCCCAATCGAGCACCTCGACCTGGAGAAGACGAAGACCATCGCGGACTTGGTCGAAGGCTACCGACACATCTCCTTCCAGGCGCGCACCCTCGGCCTCTGTGCGGCCGTCCTGGAGAACGCCATGTCGGACCCGAAGTGCACGATGTTTTTTGGCGGCGCGGGCGCCTTGACGCCGGGCGGACTGCGGAAGGTCATGCGCGACCTGGTGGAGTTCGGCCTGGTGGACGTCGTCGTGACGACGGGCGCGATCGCCTACCACGACTTCTATGAGGCCCACGGGTACCGCCACTACATCTCCACGCCCGATGCGGACGACATCGTCCTGCGGGAGCACTTCCTCGACCGCGTGTACGACACCCTCGCCGACGAATCCCTCTTCCGGGTATGCGACGACGAGATCGCGGCCCTCGCCGATTCCCTGGAGGTGCGGCCCTACAGCTCGCGGGAGTTCCTGTGGGAAATGGGGAAGATCGCCTCGAAGGACCCGAACTCCCTTGTGGGCACGTGCTACCGGAAGGGCATCCCCTACTTCGTGCCCGCCCTGAACGACTCGTCCATCGGGATCGCCCTCGCGAAACACCACCACGACCGCGTGAAGAAGGGCAAGAGGCCCATCGCGATCGACTCGATCAAGGACAACTACGAGATCGCGCAGGTGAAGCTCAAGTCTCCGCGCTCGGGTGTCTTCTACGTGGGCGGAGGCACGCCGAAGAACTACATCTCCCAGGTGGAGGTCATCCAAGAGGTCATGGGCTACCCGGAGAACCCGCACATGTACGCCGCCCAGATCACCACGGACGTGCCGCAGTGGGGCGGGCTCAGCGGCTGCACCTTCAAGGAGAGCCAGTCCTGGGGCAAGTTCCACAAGGACGCGAAGATGGCCCAGAGTCACGTCGACGCGACGATCGGACTGCCGCTCCTCGTGGGCTACTTGCTCCAGAAGGGCGT
>JBBSVS010000148.1:0-4457 GCA_038046665.1 Thermoplasmatota archaeon | reverse complement strand
GTGACCCCGGGCCGCGCCTTCGGCGACGCCGGCGCGGGCCACCTGCGCTTCTCCTATGCGGCCTCGCGCGATACGATTACGGAAGGCGTGCGCCGCATCGGCGAGGTCGTCGCGAAGCTCTGAGGCCTACTTCGCCCCGTGCTTCCGCAGCCACTCCGCCGCCTCGGGGTGCCCTTTCTCCATTGCGAGGGAGACCGCGGTCTTCCCCTGCTCCGTCTCCGCGGTCACGTCGCCGCCGTGGGACACGAGGAGCTCGAGCATCTCGAGGTCCCCGTTCGCCGCGGCCTCGAGGACCGGGGTGAAGCCGCCGCTGTACCAGTAGTTCACGTCGGCCCCGGCCTCCACCAGGATTTTGGCCGCGCGGTAGTGGCCCTGGGACGCGGCGCCGGTCAGGGCGGTGAACTTCCCCGGGTTCGTTCCCGCCTGGTTCACATTGGCCCCGCAGGACAGGAGGCATTCGATGATGTCCGCGTGGCCCATGTAGGCGGCGAGGCCCATGGGTGGGAAGCCGTCGGGGGAGACCGTGTGTACCGCGGTGGGATCCTCCTCCACGAGCTCCTGGGCCCGTCTCAGGTCCCCCACGGCCGCGGCCGCATGGAGGTCCAGCGTGGGGTTGCGCGCGAGGATCTCATCGGCGATGCCCTTGCGCCCGTGGTAGAGGGCGAAGACGGCCGCGTGGATGCCCTCTTTCGTCTTCGCGTCTTTGAGGCTGGGGTCCTTGGCGAGGAGTCCGTTCACCTTCGCGGCATCGCCCGCCTTGATCGCGTCGAAGAGAGCCTGGGACATGGGAGGAGACGCAACGATGCGGGGTACGATAAACCTTGCTCGCGCTCGCCTGGACGCCAAGGAAAAGGGAAGGGGTAGGCCCCGAAGGGCCTACGTGCTCACTGCACGACCTGGGTCTCGCCACACGACGGGCACATGACCTCGATGGGCCGCTTGCTCGTCGTGATTTCGATGGACGCGCCGCAGTGCTTGCAGGACACGTTCATCGGGCCCACGGCGGACGGCTGCGTGGGTCCGCTCGGGGGCGGGGGCGGCGGCGTCGGGCGTCCGGCTACAGGCGCCCTCGGTCCCGGGCCCATGCCCGTCCTCCGCCACAGGAGGACGACCGCCAGGAGGAGGACGACCACGAGCAGGGTCAGGAGGATGTCATAGAGCGGGATGCCCGCGACCTGGGTCGCCAGGGGGTTCACCGCGCCCACGTGCACGATGTTGTAGACCTGCGCGCCCGTGTTGAACTCGGCCACGTACAGGATCAGGTCACCCTCGGACGTGTCCTGGGGGATCGTCAACGTCAGCACGCCGGTCGCGCTCGTCGTCGTGACCCGAGTGGAGGTGCCGCCGAAGAGCGAGACGTAGAACTGGAACTGGATGGGCAGGACCGAGGTCCCGCGTACCCTAATCGCGTAGGTCACCTGAATCGTGTCCCCGCGCAGGTACGACGTCTTGTCGAGGCTGATGCTCAGGAGGTACCCTCCGACCTGGTAGGCCGTCGCGCTCCCCTGGACCGTGCGTCCGTCCTGACTCGCCGTGATGTAGAACGTGTAGGACGAGCTCGCGGGGTTGGGCGTCGTGAAGCCCACCGTGTTCCCGGTCACGTTCCCGGAGGCCACCATGTCGCCGTTGTTGTCCAGGACCTTGTAGTAGTACTTGGGGTTCGTGAGGACCGCGGACCCGTGCACGAGGCTGAAGGTCGCGGTGATCCTGTCGCCGGGGTTGTACTCGGACTTGTCCAAGCTCAGGGCCATGTAGCCGAAGTCCACGTCAACCGTCTGGCGGGACGTGTGGGCCGAGTGCCCCAATACGTCATTCGCGTACACGCTCACCTCGATCGATCCCTTGAACGTCGCGGGGATCGCGTAGGTGTAGGTGGCGCTCGAACCGGAGCTCACCGCGAGGGTCGCTCCCGGGAAGGTGGTCACGTCCGTCACGGTCCAGCTGTAGGTGTACGTGCCCGAAGGGGCCGCGGAGGCCGTGGCCCCGATCGCGTCCCCGCTGAGGTATTGGGACTTGTCCAGGTTCAGGACGACCGTGATCGACGTCGTGGTGGCGACGTTGAAGGTGGTCCCTTGCGACACGGTGATCACGCCGTTCGCCGTGCCCTCTGCATTGAGCTGATAGGATCCGCTCGTCGGCGTGGGGGCCAGCTGGAAGAGGTAGGTCACGCGTCCGTGGGTGTCCGTGACCAGGTTCGTCGTCCCATACGCGGCCATGGCGTTGCCGGTGGCCAGGTCGCTCACGGTCACGTCCACGACGATCGCGGGTTCCGTGGGGTCAAGGCCCGAAGGCCCGGCGTTGGACAGTTGGACCCGCGACGTGATGTCCACGGTCACGATCCCGCCGGGCTGGTAGCTTCCCTGGTCCGTGGTGACGGTGAGGCGCAGGTTGCCGATGGTGAAGTCCGTCGTGTCCGACTCGAGGCGCAGGCCCGCCGTGTCGTTGAACCAGGCGTAGGCCGTCGCGTCCTGGTATGGGGCGAGGGTCGTGGCCAAGACGAAGGAGAAGGAGTCCTGGGACGCGTTGAAGGCATTGTGTCCCGGCGCAGGCAAGAGGTTCGCTCCCGCGGCGGTGTACACCTGGAGGTCCCCGACGCCGTCGGGCGCGGGGCTGCCGTCCTTGATCAGGGTCGCGGACCAGCCGACGATGACGTTGTCGCCGGGCAGGTACGCGCTCCGGTCCGTCCACACGCGGAAGTCGTACGTCTGGATGGAGAACCCTCGGGTCCGGGTCTGGCCGCTCGTGACGTCCGTGACGCGAACCTGATACGCCGCGCCGTCGGGCCAGCTGGTGGGGATGATGAACTGGACGACCTTCTGTCCGGAGGTGCCAACGGTCTGGTTGTTGATGCTCGAGGTCGGCACCCCGCTCGCGGCGTCCCAGAACTGGAAGTTCAGCACGTCGACCGGGGTCGCGTATGCGGTGACCGTCATGGTCTCGCCCGGCACGTAGACGTTCGTTCCCGTGTAGAGTCCTGGCGTGAGGACCACGGCCTGTCCCTGGAAGTTGGCTTGGACCGCCGGGACGAGGAACAGCCCGGCCGACAGGGCCATCGCGACCGCTGCGACGAAAACGATTCCGCGGCTCACGCGTCCGCTCGACAACGATCTGATTACCATCTCTCAACCCATCCCTGATCGGCCCGCGGGATAGCTCCCGCGGACCAAGTCGGCATGTTGTCAGACGTACTTAATATTTTTGTCCGAGAATTGTCCGACCCAACGGGGTGGCTACGCACCCCGTCCGCCCGCGGGAGCGTCGTCCTTCAGCCGCGCGAAGAGCCCATCCGCCCGCGCCCGCCAGGGCGCCGCGTCCGCCGCCCGGCCTTGGGCCTCATAGACCTTCGCGATCTCCGCGTAGCGGCTCGCGAGGCTGTACGGATTCTCGAGGCGGGCGATGAGCTCGACCGATTCCAGGAGGTGGGCCTCCGCCTTCGCCCATTCGCCCCGGCGCGCGAAGACGAGGCCCAGGTTGGCCCGCGCGGTCGACAGCGCCAAGGGATCCCCGATCGTGCCGGCGAGATCCAAGGCCCGCTCCGCGCACGACGCGGCCGCCTCCATCGCGTCCAGCTGGAGGAAGTTGTCCACCGCGTTCGCCAGGGCGTAGGAGGCGAAGCGCACCTCGCCTGTGCCGAGGGCCAGGTCCGCGCTCCGGCGGAAGGCCTCCGCGGCCTTGCGCGGTTCGCCCTCCCGGCTCAGGACGATGGCCCGGTTGTTCTCCAGGGCGGCCTCCTCGCGGCTGCCCTTGCGGGCCAGGGGCACCGCCTCCTCGAGCTTCGCCTTCGCGGCGCCCAGGTCCCCGCGGGCGATGAGGACGGCGCCCAGGTCGATGATCGCCCGGGACTTCTCGCGCGGGTTCGCGTCGAGTAGCCGACTCGCGCGGGAGAGGTACTCGATGGCCACCCCCAGGTTCCCGAGCTTCCGCTCGACGCCCCCGAGGGCCCGGAGGGCCTCGCCCTCCAACGCGGAATCGTCCCGCGTCGCGGCCTCCTTCACCGCGGCGGACAGGATGGTCTGGGCCTCCGTGTACGCGCCCACGCGGTTCGCGATGCGCCCGAGGTGGATGCGGGCCCGCACGGTCTCGTCGCCGGTGCCGCTCCGCACGATCCCCTCGAGGACCTCCTGGGCCTCGGCGAACTTCCCGAGGAACATCTGGGTCTCCGCGAGGAGCCCCAGCGGCCGCTCCCCGGGAGGGAGCCGGAGGAGGCACGCCTCCAACTCTCCGGCACGCGCGCTCTCCGCGAAGGACTCCCCCTCCGCGGTCAGGAGCGCGGCGGCGGCGTGGACGTCCCCGGCCTCGATGCGGTGGAAGGCGCTCTCCAGGACGTCCCCGCGGCCCTCCCAGTACGCGGCCGCGCGGGCGTGGGCCCTGCGCCGCTCCTCGTCCTCCATCCGCCTCAGATAGAACTCCTTGACCAGGTCGTGGAGCAGGTAGCCTTCCTCCCGGTGCTGGAGGAC
>JBBSVS010000147.1:0-8469 GCA_038046665.1 Thermoplasmatota archaeon | reverse complement strand
GAAATCGGGGACGTGCCATCGTGGGTCGGGGAGGACATCCCCGTGCCCTTCGAGGTCGCGCAGGAGGTCGGCCGCATCCGACGCGAGCGGACGCTGTCTGCGTACCCGGTGAACGACCATGGTGCGGCGAAGCTCCTCGAGTATCTCGGGTCCGTCGGCGACGCGCCCCTCGCGACGGATCGCCTGATCACGATCGAGACGTCCAAGGAGGTCATCGTCGTCAACGCGTGCCTCGGTTCGCGGGTCAACGAGACCCTGGGCCAGCTGATCTCGTCCCTCCTGAGCGCGCGGTTCGGCCAAAGCGTCGGCGTCACGACGGACCCGTACCGCATCGTCCTCGAGGTCCCTCGAAGGGTGGACCCCAGGCAGATCGCAGACATCCTTCGCCCGGAGGACCCGGACGCTCTGGAGCCGCTGCTGCGCGTGATCCTGAAGAACTCCGCGTTCCTCCGCTGGGCGTTCGTGTACGTCGCGAAGAAGTTCGGCGCGTTGCGGCGAGACGTCGACTGGGAGGCCGTCTCCATCCCGCGGCTACTCAAGACGTTCGAGAACACGCCCCTGTTCGAAGAGGTCCTCGACAAGGTCTTCTGGGAGCGGATGGACATCCCGCGGACCGTCGAGGTCCTGCGGCGCGTCCAATCGGGCGAGATCGATGTCGTCCTCACGCGGCTCACGCCGATCGGGCGAGCGGGCCTGGAGGGGGGTCGCATCCTCGTCGCGCCGTCGAGGGCGGACCACGCGACCCTGATGGCGGTGAAGGTCCGCCTGGAGAAGGAGACCGCGACCCTCCTATGCCTGAGTTGCCGGATGATGTGGCGATCCGCGGTCAAGGACGTCCCCGCGAAGGTCCGCTGTCCGCAGTGCGAGGGGCTCATGGTCGCCGTCGTCGCCCCGTACGAGAAGGACAAGATCGCAAAGATGGACCTCCAGGGGACGGACAAGCCGAGCCGGTCCGCCGCGAAGCGGCTATTCACGAACGCGAGCCTCGTGATGGCTCACGGTCGGAAGGCCGTGATGGCCCTCATGGCCCGGGGCGTCGGAGAAGACACGGCGGCGAGGATCTTACGGGGCTACCACGAGACGGAACAGGATTTCCTCCGGGATGTCCTCGCTGCGGAAGTCACGTATGCGCGGACGAAGCGCTTCTGGGACTGAGGATCCGGCAAAGAAAGATTGAGCCCAGGGGGCTTGGGACGGGAGGACCGCGCTTCCCCCCAGGCTCTAAGTGTGGGCAATCAACGGCTTGAGACGGACCTTTCCGGGGAGAAGAGCTACCCTGCTGGGCTCCATCCGGCCTTCCCCCCGCTTTCGGAATGGAGCGCCCGCTTTTCCGGAAGCATCGTTGAATCACGAGCAGCGTATTTAATCATTGTGCGTTAAGGTGAATCGAAACCGATGCTCGGCCGGCTTCTCTGGAGAGAAGGCACCTTTCGACTAGGGTTCGGCGGCAGGCGTCCTCCGAGGCCCGGTCATCCAATCTTCCCCATCGCGAGCACGTAGATCTCCGCGCTCCCGGGGGCGGAGGCCCTCGGCTTCACACCCTTTGTGCCCTGAAAGTCTTGGGAGACCCGCTCGAGGAACTCGCGGTACCCCTGCCCTTGGAACACCTTCACCAACAACGAACCGCCCGGCCGGAGCGCCCGCACGGCGAAGGAACGTGCGGCCTCGGCGAGCTCGAGGGTCCTCGCGGCGTCGTACGTCTTGTTTCCGCTGAGGTGGGGCGCCATGTCGCTCACCACCACGCCCGCCGGCTTGCCTAAGGCCTCGAAGAGGACCGCGAGGAACAGGGGGTCGGTGAAGTCGCCCCGGAGGAACTCGACGCCCTCCAGGGAGGCCATGCGGACGCGGTCCACCGCGAGCACGCGGCCCCTGGGTCCGACCCGCTCCCGGGCCACCTGGGACCACCCGCCCGGTGCGGCGCCGAGGTCCACGACGACGGCCCCGGGCCGGAACAGGCCATAATCGCGGTCGATCTGGGAGAGTTTGATCGCCGCGCGGCTGCGATACGCCTGCCTCTTCGCCGCGAGATAGTAGGGGTCGTGCTTCCTCGCCTTGACCCAGGCCTTCGTCACGACGCGTCCATGGGCGGGAGCGGGATGAAGGTTTTGGACGCGGGCTCAGGCGCGGACGAGCAACCGCAGGGGCGGCTCGGGGAGCCGCTCGATCCGGCCGGTCATCTCGAGGTCCCGCTGGACGACCTTCGCGTACCAGCGGACCTTGTTCTCCGAAGGGAAGAGCTCGGGCGGGACCACCCTCGTGACCCCCTGGAAAAGCTCATCGAAGCTCACGGGCTTCTTCACCCGACGGAGGAAGGACAGGACGGCCTGCTCCATCGCCTGGTATTCCTGCTGCCTCACGGAAAACCCGGCCGGCGACCTCACGGGGAGACCCTGGGGTAGCCAGGGGCCGAACGGATATGAAGCTTGCCTACGAACTGTTGGGAGCCGTTCGTCGAACCCTTCGGGTCCGGAACGGTCTGTCCGGGACTAACCTTCTAAATAGCGGGCCCCACTTCTCGACCGGGGACCATGGTCAAGACGTACGCGGAAGCGGGAGTCAGCCAGGACGAGAAGGCTGCTCACATCGCCGCCCTCGTCTCCGAGCTGACGTACCGCCGCCGAGGGGACGGACGCCCCCTCACGAAGATCGGCCACTTCACCGGACTCGTGGACTTCGGCCCCTACGCGCTCTCCCTCTGCACCGACGGCGTAGGGACGAAGCTCATCGTGGCCAACGAGATGCGCCGATGGGACACCGTCGGGATTGACTGCGTCGCGATGAACGTGAACGACATGGTCTGCATCGGCGCCGAGCCGATCGCCTTCGTGGACTACTTCGCGATCGAGAACTACGATCACGAGGTGGCGCGTCAAATCGGCGTCGGCCTGAACCGCGGGGCAGCGATGGCCAACGTCTCGATCATCGGGGGCGAGGTCGCCGTCCTCCCGGAAACCGTCCGCGGCTTCGACCTGGCGGGCACATGCTTCGGCCTCGTGAAGAAGAAGGACATCGTGGACGGAAAGTCAATCCGCGTGGGCGACGTGATCATCGGCCTCCCAAGCGCAGGCATCCACTCGAACGGGCTCACCCTCGCGCGGCGGATCCTTCGCGATGCGAACCTCACCGTGTTCGACCGCGTGGGCGAGGCGGGCGAGCCGTGGGGACCCACCCTGCTCGAGCCCACGAGGATCTACGTCCGGCCGGTCTTGCGGGCATTGAAGCGTGCTCGAGTCCACGGCATGGCCCACATCACGGGGGGCGGGCTGCGCAACCTCGTGCGGCTCAAGCCCAAGGTCGAGTTCGCGATTACGGACCCGCTCCCGCCTCAGTTGCTCTTCCGAGACCTGCAAGCCCTGGGCGGCATCGAGGACGCGGAGATGTACCAGACCTTCAACATGGGCATGGGCTTCGCGATCGTTGCGCCTGCCACCGAGGCGAAGGACGTCCTCCAGTCGCTCCGCCCCGACGTGAAGGCGAAGGTCGTCGGCGAGGTCCGGAAGGGCCGCGGGGTGAGCCTGCCCTCCCTGGACCTGCACTGGGACACATACTAGGGGATGCGTTCGTCGAAGGGAATCTGCAGCGGGTGAACCGGTGACCTTGGCCCTGCTCTTCGACATCGACGGCACCCTTATGGACACCTTCGACGCGATCCTGGACGCCATGAACTTGGCGATCGAGGGCACCGGCGTCGCACCCCTCACGCGGGAGGAGCTCCGGCCGCTCATCGGAATGCCCGTGCAGCGGCAGATGTCCCTGTTGCGCGGTATGGAAGGCCCGGAGGTCGATGCCCTCACGGACCGCTATTACGAGCATTTTCTCGGCATCGTCTCCAAGGGCGTGAAGACCTACCCCGGAGTGAAGGAGACCCTTGCGGCCCTCCAGGGTCGACCCATCGGGACGATGACCACGCGGCGCAAGGAGGGCGCGAAGTTCATGCTCCGCGTCGCGGGCCTTGACTCGTACTTCACCGCAATCATCGGCGGGGACCAGGCGCCTCGGCCGAAGCCCTACCCCGACCTGCCGCGCCTTGGCGCGGAGATCCTCGGCGTGCCGCCCGAGCGATGCCTCGTCGTTGGCGACGCACCCGTGGACATCCTCGCCGGCCGGGCCGCGCGGATGTGGACCGTCGCGGCCATCTACGGCTACGGCGAGCCGCACTCCCTCCGGGAGGCGAAGCCCCATGCGGAAATCGCGCAATTCGCCGACCTGCTGCGAGTCGTGGCCGAGCTCGAAGCTCGGGCCGAGAGGTAACCCCATATCCTCACTCGCCCTCCCCGGTCCTGAGTTGGTTATATGCCAGGACTCCTCGAAGGCATACAAGTCCTCGACGTCTCCCGCGTGCTCACGGGACCCTACTGTTCCATGATGCTGGCGGACCTGGGCGCCGAGGTCCTCAAGGTCGAAGTCCCGGGGCGGGGCGACGACACGCGACACTGGGGTCCGCCCTTCCTGGGCGGGGAGAGCGCCTACTTCCTCAGCGTGAATCGGAACAAGAAGAGCGTCACGCTGAACCTTCGCTCACAGGAGGGACGTGAGATCCTCCTGAGGCTCGCGGAGCGGTCGGACGTCCTCCTGGAGAATTTCTCCCCCGGGACGATGGACCGCCTCGGGCTGGGGTATGATACGGTCTCCCGAAGGAGCCCCCGGATCGTGTACTGCTCCATCTCGGGCTTCGGTCAGAACGGTCCCTATCGCGACCTGCCCGCGTACGACATCATCCTGCAGGGCATGGGGGGCCTCCAAGGGATCACAGGAGAACCCGGTCGCCCGCCGGTCCGGATCGGCGTCGCGGTCGCGGACATCGCGGGGGGCATGTTCGCGGCCTACGCGATCGTCTCCGCCATCGTGCACCGCGAGCGCACCGGGAAGGGCGAGCGCCTCGACGTGTCTCTCCTGGACAGCCAGCTTGCGTGGCTCACCTACATGGCCGGCTACTTCTTTGCGACCGGCCAGGACCCGGAACGGGCAGGCTCGCGGCATCCTACAATCGTGCCGTACCAGGCCTTCGCGACCGCGGACGGTTTCGTCAACGTCGCAGCGGGGAACGACGATATCTTCCGCCGACTCTGCGAGGCAGTCGGGCGGGCGGAGCTCGCCGGTGACCCGCGTTTCTCGACGAACCCCGCGCGCGTGGTGAACCGCGGGGAGCTCGAGCCCCTCCTGGAGGGAATCTTCGCCTCCCGGCCGGGCGCGCACTGGATCACGGTCCTGAGGAAGCACGGCGTCCCCGTGGGCCCGGTCTATCGGATCAGCGAGATCGTGCGGGACCCTCAGGTCCTTGCGCGCGGGTCCCTCCTTGCCATGTCCCATCCGAAGGCCGGCGACATGCGGGCCTTCGCCGTGCCCTTCAAGGCCCTGGAGGAGCGCGGCGCCCATGTGCCACCGCCCCTCCTCGGGGAGCACACGGACGAAGTCCTTGCGTCCCTCGGCTATTCCCGGCAGCGAATCGACGAGCTACGCAGGTCCGGCGTCATCTGAGGATTCCCATTCCCTGCCGACCGCCATCCCATCGCGGAAGCCTTTTACCAACGGCCCTCCTACCCTTGGCTCATGCCTGAGCCCGAGGTCCATGACAAGCTCATGCCCCTCGCCGAGGCCGTGAGGAAGTTCATCCCTGACGGCTGCCGGCTCCGTTCAAGCGGGATCGCGCTTCGGAAGCCCATGGCCTTCATTTACGAAGTCATGCGCCAGCGGAAGCGCGACCTGACATTCCTCATGAGCGGCTGGACGGAGGACGCGGATTTCCTCATCGGCGGGGGCTGCGTTGACAGGCTCGAGGGCTCCTACCTCGGCCTCGAGGCTTTCGGCCTCGCGTACTGCTACCGCAGGGCCGTGGAGAAGGGAATCCCGCGGAAGATTGCGATCGAGGAATACAGCAACTTCGGGATGACGATGCGCTTCATGGCCGCGGCCATGGGCGTGCCCTTCATGCCCATCCGGTCGAACCTGGGGTCCGACCTCGTGCGCGTGGAGGCCTTTCGCCACCCCAAGGCCCTGGTGGTCGACGACCCCTTCGGGAGCGGGGACAAGGTCGCCCTCCTCCCCGCATGCCCGGCGGACGTGGCCCTGCTCCACGCGCAGCGATGCGACGAGGAGGGGAACGCCCAGGTCTGGGGCCAGATCGGCGACGACCTGTGGGGCACGTATGCGGGCAAGAAGATTGTCCTGGGCGTCGAGGAGATCGTGCCCACGAAGACGATCCGGAAGGATCCGAACCGCACGCTCGTCCCGGGCTTCCGCGTGGATGCGATCGTGCATGTGCCCTTCGGATCCCACCCCTACCAGGTCCAAGGCTACTACGACATCGATGTGCCCTTCCGGAAGGAGTATTCGGAACGAAGCGTGACCCTGGAGGGGTGGCAGGCCTGGGCCGAGGAGTGGGTGTACGGGTTGGACGGCCACGAAGCCTATCTGAGGAAGCTCGGCGAGGACCGCCTGAACCGGCTCCGGGCGAAGCGGATGATGAGCGGGCAGGTGAACTATGGCTACTGAGGGACCGACCTCGTCCGCTTCGGATCGCGGCTACAAGCTTACGGAACTCATGGCGATCTGCGCGACGCGGGAGATCCGGGACGGGGAGATCGCTTTCATCGGCACCGGCCTCCCCATGCTCGGGGGCATGCTCGCGAAGTACACGACGGCTCCGAACTGCACGATGATCTTCGAGTCCGGGGTCGTGGACGCGCGGCCGAAACGGACGCCCCTCTCCATCGGAGACGCGTGCCTCGTGCCCGGGAGCGTCATGCTCGGCGGCCTCACGGAGGTCTTCGGCCTCCTCATGCAACCGGGCTACGTCGACGTGGGCTTCATCGGGGCGGCCCAGATCGACGAGTACGGGAACCTGAACACGACCGTCATCGGGGATTACACGAATCCCAAGGTCCGCCTCCCGGGATCCGGCGGGGCGAACGACATCGCCTCCCTCGCGAAGCGCTTCATCGTGATGATGACCCAGGACAAGAGGAAATTCGTCGAGAAACTGGACTACCTCACCTCGCCCGGATATCTCGATGGTCCGGGCGGGAGGGAACGGGCGGGTCTCCCTCGAGGAGGCCCTTCCGCCGTAATCACGGACCTGGGGCTCTACCGCTTCGACCCGCAGACGAAGGAGATGTACCTCGAATCCTACCACCCCGGACTCAGCGTGGACGACATCAAAGCCAACGTGTCCTGGGATATCCGGATCGCTCCGAAGGTCAAGGTGACGAAGGCGCCCACGAAACGCGAACTCCGCGTCCTGCGGACGAAGTGCGATCCTGAGGGCGTCTTCCTGGGTAAGTGACGAGACCATGGCGCGCGCCAAAGGAAAGAAAGATACCACTCCCGCCTCCGTGATCGAGGTCCGCAGGGCTGTGGCTTCCGGTCGTACCCAGAGCGGTCGACCGGTCGAGATCGTCGCAGGTCCCAAGCCCGACGAGGTCGTCCGGTTCCTCGAGTCCGTCGGGCTCCCCGGGGAGCGGCCCTACACCCGGGGGATCCGGGCGACGATGTACCGGGGACGTCTGTGGACCGCGCGGGAGTACGCGGGGTTCGGGAGCGCGGAGGCCACGAACCGTCGGTTCCGCTACCTCCTCGATCAGGGTAATGAGGGCCTGAGCGTCGCGTTCGACCTTCCCACCCAGATGGGTTTCGATTCGGACGCGCCGATGGCGGGCGGCGAGGTCGGCCGCGTGGGCGTGGCGATCAGCGGCCTCGACGACATGCGGACGCTCCTGAAGGGGCTGCCCCTCGACCGGCTCAGCACGAGCATGACGATCAACGCGACCGCCCCGATTCTCCTCGCCCTGTACGTGGCCGTCGCGGAGGAGAACGGCGTCCTCCGGAAGGCCCTCCGCGGCACGGTCCAGAACGACATCCTCAAGGAGTACATCGCCCGATCGACGTACATCTATCCGCCGGAGCCCTCCCTGCGCCTGACCCTCGACGTGGTCGAGTTCTGCGCGAAGGAGATGCCCAAGTGGAACGCGGTCAGCGTGAGCGGCTATCACATCCGCGAGGCCGGGGCCACCGCAGTCCAAGAGCTCGCCTTCACCCTCGGCGATGCGATTGCGTATCTGGACGCCGCACGGGCGCGAGGCATGAACGTGGACGACATCGCTCCCCAGGTTTCCTTCTTCTTCAATGCGCACATCGACTTCTTCGAGGAGATCGCGAAGTTCCGCGCCGCGCGGCGGATGTGGGCCCGGATCGTCGAGGAGCGTTACCATCCGAAGAAGGCGGAGTCGCGCATGCTCCGCTTCCACGCCCAGACCGCGGGAGTCTCCCTCACGGCCCAGCAACCGGAGAACAACGCGGTCCGCGTGGCCCTGCAAGCCCTCGCCGCCGTGCTCGGCGGCGCCCAGTCGCTCCACACGAACAGCATGGACGAGGCCCTTTCCCTCCCGTCGGAGAGGGCCGTGCGCCTCGCCCTCCGGACGCAGCAGATCCTCGCCCACGAGAGCGGCGTGGCGAACACGGTGGACCCGCTCG
>JBBSVS010000146.1:0-11506 GCA_038046665.1 Thermoplasmatota archaeon | reverse complement strand
CGTCGTCGAGAAGCATCCACGGAGGATCGAGGGCGCGGACAAAACGTCCATCGCCTTCGTGGCCAAGAACGTGCCTGGCTCCCTTCACGCATGTCTCGGGGAGTTCGCGAAGCGAGGCATCAACCTCACGAAGCTCGAATCGAGGCCACGAAGTGCAAGGCCCTGGAATTACGTGTTCTACGCGGATTTCGAGGGAAGCATGGAAGACTCGAAAGTGCGGGACGCGGTCGGCGCCCTCGTCACGACAGCCGGGTTCGTGAAGGTTTTCGGATCCTATCGTAAGGCGACGCCACCGGCACCACGTTGAACGTAATGCCCTCGGATTCTTGCGCCTGTAAGTCGCCTCCGAGGTTGACAATTGGCGTCGCCACCGTCCCCACTCAATCGCGGCGCGCTGTGACGAAGAGATGGAGTGCTGTGTCGGCTCGCAGATGGTCGGTCAGCTGCAAGATAGTCTACTGCCAATCGCGACTCGATGATACGTATTCCCTGCTGCTCCCTCATCCTAATCATCGAACTTAGCTCATCGGGACCAGGCGGGCGGCCGTGACACGATTCGAAAGCCCGAACCGGATCGATGTGCGCCTTGCCTTGAGATCGGAGCGGGCACGAAAGGTGGAGACCCTTCCGAAGCGTCTCGTGTACTCGATCCCACGGTGGATTGGGTGGGACCTTTCGTTCGCCTCTGGAGGTTGATTTATGTCCCAGAGCAAACGGGGCCGAAAAGACCTAATCTCAGGCGGTGGTTACGAAGGCTCCGGCATGAAGGCTGTGGTCCTCGGCGCGGGCGGATTGGGCAGGATTGTCTGCCTTAATCTCGCGTCGGACGAGCGCGTCTCGGAAATCGTCGTGCTGGACCGCAAACGGGACCGCTCCCGGATTCTCCAGATGATCCACGGCCACGCGCGCGTCACCGCCGTCGAAGGAGACGTGAAGGACCTGAAGACCCTGAAGCGCGCTCTCTCGGGTGCCGACGTGGCGATGAACGCGACCCTCCCTGAGCACAACCTCCGGATCATGCAGGCATGCCTTGAGGCGGGATGCGGCTACGTGGACAGCACGGCGTTCAGCCCAGCCGGACCCGATGACCGCGAAGGCATCCTCGACCAGCTCGACCTCGACGCTGTCTGGCGCCCCCGAGGGGTCACCGCCCTCGTCTCCATGGGGTCGGATCCCGGTCTCTCGAACGTCATGGCGCGGATCGCGGCGGATCCATTCCGCACGATCGACTCGATCCGCATCCGCTGGGCGGCGAGCGGCAGCCGTGAAGTCGATGGCTTTCCTCTCTATTCCCGCGAGATCTTCCTGCGAGACGCGCTCTCCCCGCCCGCCATCTGGGACGGCCACCGGCTCGTCGAGCAGGGTCCCGCGGAAGGGGAAGAGGAGTTCGAGTTTCCGTCTCCGATCGGACCGCGACGCGTCCATCTGTTCCGTCACGAGGAGGTCCTGACGCTGCCCGCCCGGCTGGGCAAGCCGGTCGGACGGGTCGATTACAAACACGCGATCAGACCGGAGCTCATCCGCGCCATCTGGGCGCTGAACGGACTCGGTCTCCTCTCGCCGGACAAGCGGATTCGACTCGGGGGCGTCGAGGTACCTTTCCGCGACGCGTTCCTGGCGGCCTTACCCGAGCCCTCCACGATGGTCGGGCTACTCCCAGGTGCCCTATCCATCGTCGTCGAGGTGCGGGGCGAGAAGACCGATGGGTCGAAGGGGACGGTCCGGGCCTGGATCTTGATGAGCCACGCGGAGGCGAACCGCCGGCATGGCTCCACCGCGGAGTACTTCCTCACCGCCGCGTCCTCCGTGGCTGCCATGATGCTCATCGGGACCAAGCGAACGCCCCGGGCCGGCGTGCTCGTCCCCGAGGAACTGCCCCCCGAAATCGTCCTCCCCGAGTTGGAGAAGCGGGGCGTGCGGTTCCAGGTGGCCGACCGCCCTGACATGGGCGCGGAGGGCGGGACCCCCTCCCGGTGAAGAGAGGCACCCCGTCAAGGACCGTCGCGCCGCGTGTCAGGTGAGTCGTCGTTCCTCGACGGGGATACCGAAATCCGGCAGGTGTCGGAGGAAGGGTGCGGGGTCGAGAGCCTCGGGAGGGAAGACTCCCTTCCGGGAGATCTCCCCGCGGGCCAGCATGAGGGCGCCGACGGCAAGGAGCGCACCCACCGGATAGGAAGTCGCGCTGCATCCGTACCTTCGGTAGCATTCCTGATGGTCCAGGGTGCACCAGAGCCTCCAGCCATCCTTCTTGCCGCCCTTCGTGCCCCGCACGACGACGGCGAGGCACGCCTGGCCCCGGGCCTTCCCTTCGACCTCCCGCGGGTTCGGCATGAGGGCCGTGAGGACGTCCCGTGGCGCGACCCGGGCGGTCTCGCCCGTGGCTTTGACTTCGACGTCGATCAGGTCGCCGCGGTGCAGGCCGAACTTCTGGAAGACCCTCAGGGCGTCCGCGAGGTCCTTCGAGAGGGCGATCTTGAAGTCCATGTCCTTGAGGCCCTTGCCGATGAACAAGGGCAGGGTGTTCGTCTCCTCATGGTCGACGTTGTAGACGGTGAGGGCCCCGACGGGCGCGGGGAAGTCGAAGGTCTCCTCGCCCTCGAGGGAACCCAGGCGGACGAACTGCCCGCCGCGGAAGGCGAGGGCGGGCATGAGGACCTCCTCGATCAGGGTGTCCGGGGACCAGAGGGACGCAAACTCGAAGCCCTCGACGTAGCCGTTGTCCCCGTCCCGCACGAGGATTTCGTCCACCGTGTCGAGTCGGCCCGCCCCCAGGCGGGCGAGGACATTCGTGAGGCCGGGGTCCGCGCCCATCCCCAGGAGGCCCGTGAGGCCGGCGTCGCGGAAGGCCGGATCGAGATCAAGCTGGAGCTTCTCGGGCGGGGCGTTCACCGGTTCCCCCGGCTTCTCCCTCGCGAGGGCGAGGTCCGTCGCGGCGTCCGTATAGTGGACACCTGCTTGGAGGCAGGCCTCCATGATCTTAAGATTGAACCTCGGGAGGACCACGTTGACCACGAGGTCGAAGTCCTTGAAGATGCGGGCCATCTCGTCGACGCGGCCTGCGTCGACCTTCGCCGCCTCGGCGGACCCACGGGGTAGCTTCTGCGCTAAGTTTCGCGCGGCTTCGAGGTTACGGTCTGCGACCAGAAGGCGTTCGGTCTCGTTCCGGCCCGATAGCAGGGAGGCGATGACCGAACCGATCGTCCCGGAACCCAGGATGATGACCTTCAACGTATCGAGCCTGAGCCGTCAGGGGGGACTGCCGTGCGCTATATGAACCTTGCCGCATGAGTATCGCGATGCTCGGACCGGGCCGGGACGGATCGCGGACATCCTGGCGGACGGAGCCTACGACAGCCGGGCGAAGGGGCGGGACCTCATGGTCAAGGAGGTCCGGACGAAGTTCGCCCTGTACAGCATGCTGTTGCAGCTCGGAGCCTGAGGCGGCGCGGGGGAGGTCGAGGGGAGGGACCGTCTAGGTTTTGTTCAACACAGTACCTCGAGGCAAACGGTTATATCCCAGCTTTGCATAGGAATTGGCACGATGCCGCAAGTCGTCGCAGCGTGGGGTTGCATTCATGCGACCGCAACGCAGGACGACTGCTCTTCAGGCTCCGCGTGAGCGCGCATCGGTTCTCCCATCGGCTTGCCAGCTGAGCGAGTGCGCTCGCGCACGGCCGGAGGTCTCTCCATGGCCGTGATTCGCACCGCGATTCCGAACAAGGGACGGCTGGCCGACGACGCGGCGCGCCTGCTGCGGACCATCGGCCTGCGCGTCCCGAGCGCGAACGACCGCAAGCTCCTCGTGGACTCGGGAAAGGGGCGCTACCAGGTCCTCTTCGCGAGCCCTTGGGACATCCCCCGCTACCTCATGACGGGCGCGGCGGACGTAGGCATCACGGGGCTCGACATCCTCGAGGAGACGGGCAACGGCGTGAAGCGCCTCCTGCCGCTGAACTTCGGCTTCTGCCGCCTGAGCCTCGCGGCGCCGGAAGCCGCGCCCGTGCAATCCGCGAGGGACGTCCCTGCCAGTGCCACGGTGGCCACCTCGTTCCCGAACCTCGTGCGCAGTTTCTTCCGGCGGATCGGAACGGAGGTCAAGATCGTCGAGGTGCGCGGGGCCACGGAGGTCACCCCGATCATCGGGGCTGCGGACTTCATCGTGGACCTCGTGGAAACCGGGTCGACCCTGAGGATGAACCACCTGAAGATCCTCGATGTGATTCTCGAATCCCGGGCCTTCCTCATCGCCGGCCCGCAAAGCCTCACGACGAAGGCCGCCGAAATCCGCGAGTTGGTCTCCGCGATCGAGAGCGTCGTGGAGGCGGAGTCGCGGCGGTACCTCATGGCCAACGTGCCTGTGGCCAAGCTCGCGGAGATCCGCGCGTTCCTCCCAGGCATCTCCGGGCCGACGATCATGAACCTCATGGGCCGCGACGACATGGTCGCGATGCACGTCGTGGTAAAGGAGGACGAAGTGAATGGCGTGATCGCCCTCCTGAAGGACGCGGGGGCCACGGGTACCCTCGTCGTGCCGATCGAGCGGATGGTGGTCTGATACAGACCCTCGATGCCCGCGGCCTTCCGGCCGCGGAGATCGCCGCGAAGCTCGCCCGCGACCGTGAATCCTTCGACCGCGCCATGGCGGCGGCCCGGGAAATCGTGGAGCGCGTGGCGGCCCAGGGCGACCGGGGTCTCCTCGAGGCGACGGAGCGCTTGGACGGCGTGCGGCCCCCAAGGCTCCTTCTCGGGCGGGGAGATCTAAGGGCCGCCCTTGAACGAATCCCTGTGAAACTGCGTGACGCTCTGGATTTCGCGGCCAAGCAGATTGAGACGTTCCACCGAGCCCAGGTGCCCCTCGGCTACGAGGTGACAATCGGTCCAAGAGGCTCCCGCGCGGGGCAGCAGCCGCGCGCCTTGGACCGGGTCGGGGTGTACGTTCCCGGCGGGCCACGGGGCTATCCCTCGAGCGTGCTTATGGGCGTGATCCCCGCGCGCCTTGCG
This sequence comes from Thermoplasmatota archaeon, assembly GCA_038046665.1. GTDB lineage: Archaea > Thermoplasmatota > Thermoplasmata > RBG-16-68-12 > RBG-16-68-12 > RBG-16-68-12. The sequence goes on along the minus strand of JBBSVS010000146.1, from coordinate 6,505 downwards.
GGCGTCCGCGAGATCCTCGTGGCGACGCCACCTTCTCGAGACACGGGCCTTCCCCCGGACTCCGTCCTCGCGGCCGCGACCCTCGCGGGCGCAGACGAAATCCTCGTCGCGGGAGGGGCGCAGGCGATCGCGGCCATGGCCCTCGGCACGGAGACCGTGAAGGTCGTCGACAAGATCGTCGGGCCGGGAAACGTCTACGTGACCGCCGCGAAACTGCTCGTCCAAGACCGCGTGGCCACGGACGGCATCGCGGGACCGAGTGAGGTCGTCGTGATCGCAGACGAAACGCTGTCAACAGAGGCCCTCGCGGCGGAACTCCTCGCCCAGGCGGAACACGATCCCGACGCCGTCGCCATCGCGATCCTCGCGGACTCCCGGGATTTCCAGAAAATACTGGAAAACGTCAACGAGCGGATGCGAGTGATCCCGCGGCGCGACGCAGTCCAGGAGGCCCTTCGACGGAACGGCTTCCTGATGTGGGTCGACTCCGTCTCGACCGCCATCGAGGTGGCCAACATCCTCGCGCCCGAGCACTTGGTCCTCGCCGTCCGCGATGCGGCCTCGTACCTGTACGCGGTCCGGAATGCGGGCTGTGTCTTCCTGGGTTCCTCCACCTCCGCGGCCATGGGCGATTACACCGTGGGCACGAACCATGTCCTCCCGACCGCGGGCACCGCGAGATGGCGAGGCGGCCTCGGCGTGCGGGACTTCGTCAAGTTCGTGAGCTACGTGGAAGTTACGCGGGAAGACGTATCGACCTTGGCAGAGCAGGCCATGGTCCTCGCCCGGGAGGAGGGCTTCGAGGCCCACGCCGCGGCCCTCGCTTCGCGAATCGCGGACGCGAAGGCGGTGATCCCTTGAGCCGCGCGGTTCCCGCCAACGAGGGACTCGTTCGCCTCGACCTCAACGCACTCCCCTTCCTGAACGAGACTGCGGTGGAACGAGCTCTTGGCGCGGCCGCGCCGCAGGATTTCGCGATGTACCCGGAATCCGGCGTGCCGCGCCTCACGCGGGCGATCGCGGAGTACGTCGGCGTGCCGGTCGAGAGCGTCCTCGTGGGGAACGGCTCCGACGAGATTCTGGACCTCGCGATGCGAGCCCTCGTACCACCCGGCGGCTCCATCGGCGTGATCCAGCCGAGCTTCGGCATGTACGACCACTTCGCCCGCGCGTGCGGCTTATCCCTCCTCCGCGTCCCCGCGCGGGATGCCTTGCCCGTGGACGCCCTCGCGGGCCTCGATGCGGACGCCTACTTCCTGCCCTCCCCCAACAACCCCACGGGCGCGGCCTTCGCGAGGGAGGCCTTCCAGTCCCTCATCGATTGCGTGTCCGTCCCCGTGCTCATCGATGAGGCCTACGCGGAGTTCGCTCGCCAGGACCTGCGGCTCCTCGCCGGCGTCGGCGGCCGGGTCCTCGTGACCCGCACGTTCTCGAAGGCCTACGGCCTCCCGGGGATCCGCGTGGGCTACGCCCTCGGCCCGCAGGACCTCATTGAGCGCATGCGAGCGATCCGGATGCCCTACAACTTGTCGTCCTGGAGCGAGCGCGCGGCCCTGGCGGCCCTCGAGGACGACTCCTTCGTGGAGCGCGCGGTGGCCTTCGTGGAGGCCCAGCGGCCCCGGCTCTCTGCCTCCCTAAGGGACGCGGGATGGCCCGTCTGGCCGTCCCAGGCGAACTTCGTCCTCGTGGGTCCTCTCCGTCGGGCATCGGAGATCCGCGCCGCGCTCCTCGATCGTGGGATCGTCGTGAAGCCGATCGAGTGGCCCGGCGGCGAGGCGGGCGGGTGCCTCCGCATCACGATCGGCACGGAGGAGCAGAACGCGCGGCTCCGCGACGCCTTCAAGGAGGTCGAAGGATGGCGGTCGTGACCCTCGTGGACTCCGGGACCGGGAACCTCTTCAGCCTCACGGAGGCTTTCCGCCGAGCCGGGGCGGGCGTGGTCATCGCCGAAGATCCCGCCGAGGTCCGCCGCGCGGAGTGCCTCGTCCTTCCGGGCGTCGCGTCCTTCTCCGCGGTCGTCCGCGGCATTCGGGCGACGCGCACGTCCCTCGAGGCGGCCGTGGCGGCGGGCGTGCCGTTCCTCGGCATTTGCGCGGGGATGCAGGCCCTCTTCGACTCAAGCGAGGAGGGACCCGGCGAGGGCCTGGCCCTCGTCCGCGGGCGAGTACGGGCTCTCCAGGCGGACGTCGTGCCGCACATGGGCTGGAGCGGCCTCACCACGAACGGGGATCCCTGGTTCCGCGATATCCCGCAGGGGGCCGTGGTCTACTACGCGCACTCCTATGCGGCACGCGCCGACGCACCGAGCGTCGTGGCCGTGAGCGACCACGGCGGCCCCTTCGCCGCGGCGGTGCGCCGCGATCGCGTGTTCGGCGTCCAGTTCCATCCCGAGAAGAGCGGCCGAGTCGGGGCCGCGATCCTCCGCGGCTTCCTGCGGGAATCAGGGGTGGTGCCATCGCAGTGATTCCCGCGATTGACCTCTTGGGAGGCCGCGCGGTCTTCCTCGTGGGCGGGCGTCGGGAGACGGCCGAGGTGGTCTCCGGGGACCCTGTGGCCCTGGCCCTCGAGTGGCAGAGGCGCGGCGCGAAGCGGCTCCACGTGGTGGATCTGGACGCGGCGTTGGGCTCGGGCGAGAACCGCGACGTCGTCAAGGCAATCCTCCGCGCGGTCACGATTCCCGTGCAGGTCGGAGGCGGGTTGCGCGACGAGGACGGCCTTCGCGATGTCCTGTCCTCCGGCGCCTCGAAGGCGATCGTCGGGACCCGCGCGATCCGCGATCCGGACTGGCTCCGGTCCATGGCCGTGCGGTTCCCGTCGAGACTCATCCTGGCCCTCGACCGCGACGCCCGCGGGCTCCTTCTCGAGGGGTGGCAGCGATCCGCTGCTGCGGACCCCCGACAGCTCATCGACTTGGCGAACGCCCTGCCCCTGGACGGCGTACTCTTCACGAACGTCGCCGTGGAGGGCAGGCTTCAAGGAGTCGGCCCGGCAACGGACGACCTCGTCCTGCGATGCTCGCGGCCCCGAATTGCCGCGGGCGGCGTGACGGATCGCCGCGACGTGGAGGCCCTGCGCCGCGCGGGCTACGATCACGTGGTCGTCGGCAAGGCCTTGTATGCAGGCACCCTCGATTTGGAAGAAACCCAGGAGGCGATTCCGTGACCCGCAACGCCGTGACGGTCCGTCGCTCGTCCAAGGAGACCTCCGCGACGGTTCGACTCCTCCTCCGCGGCTCCGGACGCTTCGAGGGCGATGCCGGGGATGTGCTCCTGACCCACCTCCTCGAGACCTTCGCCCGCTACGCGGGTCTGGACCTCCGCATCGAGGCGAAGGGGGACGAGCGGCACCACGTGGGCGAGGACATCGCCCACACGATCGGCCGGGCGCTGCGGCGGGCCCTCCCGGACGCGGGCGTCGCCCGCTTCGGCGAGGCGACCGTCCCCATGGACGAGGCCCTCGTGCAGGTCGTGATCGACCTCGTGGACCGGCCTTACTACCGCTCGGACCTCCCGCCGTCCTCCATGGCGGAGCACGTCCTCCGGTCCCTCCTCACGGAGGCCCGCGTCACATTCCACCAGAGGACCCTGCGGGAGGGCGAGGCGCACCACGTTCTCGAGGCGACCTTCAAAGCCCTCGGCTTGGCCCTCGTCCGCGCGCTCGAGCCGTCGGACCGGGGGTTCTCCTTGAAAGGCAAGGTTGAGTGGGAGGAGTCCCCGTGAGCCCCGCGCCGCGGATCATCGCCTGCCTCGATGTGGACCGCGGACGGGTCGTGAAGGGCGTTCGCTTTCGCGATCTGCGGGTCGTCGGGGATCCCGTGGAGGCCGCGGCCGAGTACGAGGGCCAGGGAGCGGACGAGATCGTGTTCCTCGACGTGTCGGCGTCGGCGGAGGGTCGGGAGACTTTGGTCGACGTGGTCCGGGACACAGCCTCGTCCCTCACGATTCCCCTGACGGTCGGCGGTGGCGTGAGGAACGTGGAGGACGTCTCCCGCCTCCTGCGGTCCGGGGCGGACAAGGTCGGAATCAATACAGCCGCGGTCGCGAGGCCCGGCATCCTCACGGAGGCTTCCGACGTTTTTGGCGCCCAGTGCGTCGTCCTCGCGATCGACGCGAAGCGAGAGGGGGACTCGTGGCGCGTCTACACCCACGGTGGCAGCACCCGCACGGATCGGGACGCGATCGCGTGGGCGGTTCAGGCGCAAGGTCTCGGCGCGGGAGAGTTCCTTGTGACGAGCATGGATCGGGACGGCACGCGGGACGGATACGACCTCGAGCTGTACCGCGTCCTCCGGAGGAAGATACGCCGGCCCCTCATCGCCTCGGGAGGGTTCGGAGTCCCGCGGCACGCGGTCGAGGTCCTGAGGGAGGGTTTGGCGGACGCCGCGCTCCTCGCGGGAGTGCTCCACGACGGCAAGCTGACCGTGGCCGAGATCAAAGAGACGCTGAAGGACGAGGGGATTCCCGTGCGGAGGGAGTGAGATGGCCGAGGAAAAGAAACCCTTCCCTGTCGTGACCCAGGACGCGGACACGGGCGAGGTCCTCATGGTCGCCTGGGGCAACGAGGAGAGCGTCCGGAAGAGCCAGGTGACGGGCTGGATGCACTACTGGTCCCGGTCCCGAAAGAAACTGTGGCGGAAGGGCGAGGAGTCCGGGAACGCCCAGAGGGTCGTGTCCCTGGCTTGGGACTGCGACCACGACACCCTCCTGGCGAAGGTGCGGCCCTTGGGCCCCGCGTGCCACACCGGCTCGACGACGTGCTTCGGGGAGCCGCAGCGCAAGGAGGCCGTGATCGACGAACTGTGGCAGGTCTTCCGCGAGCGCACGCGTAACCCGCCGCCGAGTTCCTACGTGGCCAAGCTCCTGGCGGACCCGGAGGAGATCCGCAAGAAGATCGGCGAGGAAGCCGTCGAGCTCATCCTGGCCTCGAAGGGCGAGGGTCACGACAACCTCGTGCACGAGGCCGCGGACCTGCTCTTCCATGTCCTCGTGCTCCTGTACCAGAACGGCGTCCCGTACGGCGACGTCTTGGACGAGCTACGGAGGCGGCGGCGATGACCGTGAAGCGGGCGGAGTTCCACAGCCACACGGTCCTGACGGACGGCGAGCTACTCGGGATCGAGCTCATCCGGCGTGCGGTGGCTCTCGGGCACCGGGCCATTGCGGTGACGGACCACGTGAGCCTCGGGAACATCGAGTGGATCGTGAGGCAGGAGATTGCCGACTGCGAACTCGCAAAATCCTGGGACATCGTCGCGATCCCGGGCGTGGAGATCACCCACGTCCCGCCCGATTGGCTCGACGAGGCGGTCCGGACCGCGCGGCGGGCCGGGGCCCAGATCGTCGTCGTGCACGGCGAGACGATCTCCGAGCCCGTGGCCCCCGGGACGAACCTGAAGGCTGTCTCCAATCCGGACGTGGATATCCTGGCCCATCCCGGGCTCATCACGCCGGAGGAGGCGGACCTCGCGAGGGCGAACGACGTGTTCCTGGAGATTTCCAGCCGGAGGGCCCATGCGCCGGCGAACGGCAACGTGGCCCGCGTCGCGGAGAAGGTCCGGGCGACGCCCATCGTGAATTCCGACGCCCACGCGCCGGGGGATTTGCTCACGCAAGAGGAGGCCATCCGCATCGCGCGTGGAGCCGGGCTGCCGCCTCGCCTCGTCCGCGTGGCCACGGAGGGCGTCCAGGATGCACTCCTCAAACGACTTGGACTGTTGTGAGGTCCAACGAGGCCATCCCCTCCCGGCGACCCTTACCGTACCTTCGTCAATCGCCAAGGCCTCGCCGTCCGATGTCGCACAAAAGGCTCAATCGCGGATGTGGCGTGGCGCTCAGGCCAGCTGTCTCCGCTCGCAGACTATGACGAACCCGCGTCGAACTCCAACCAGCCGTTTTCGTTTGCATCGTTTTGAGGGCCCGCAGTCAGGGGACGGACTGGCCCGCCACCATGATGCCTCCTCCTGCAATGCAAAGCTTAAGGACGAACGCGCCGTTGCGCGGACTGGGGACAGACTATGGACAAGGCGAAAGTCATCGCAACGATGAACGAGGCCCTCGCGATGGAGCTGACGTCGGCCCTGAAGTACCTCTCCTGGTCCTTCAACGTGTTCGGCCCTACACGGAAGCCAATCGTCGAGCACTTCCTAGAGGAGGCGAAGGAGTCGTTCGACCACGCGACGATGCTCGGGGAGAAGATCGTGGCCCTGGGCGGGAAGCCTGTCGTGCGGGCGGACGCACCGAAGCCGGCGGACGGCATGACCGTGGACGACATGCTGAAGCTCGCGGTCGAGAACGAGAGGGCCGCCCTGGACATCTACGCGCGGATCCTCGGGATGGTGCAGGACGAGACCCACCTCCGCGTGCTCTTCGAGAACCAGATCCAGACGGAGCAGGAGCACCTCGAGGAGGTCTCCAAGATGCTCCGCCGGTAGGCGCCGTGGACGAAGAAAAGGCGGACGTCCCCGCCCCCGGCCCTTTCGGCGTGGGTGGAAGCCGGAGGTCGCGAA
>JBBSVS010000145.1:332-1481 GCA_038046665.1 Thermoplasmatota archaeon | reverse complement strand
CCTGTTCCCTCGTTTCCTGGACACCCCGCCCTGTCTGGCCCTTGCGAAGGCGATCCTCGTCCTCGCCCTCCCGGGGCCCGCTCTCGTCGCCCTCACGATGCCCTTCCTGGGCGACCCCACGGTCGGGTTCGTCTTCGCCCTTTTCGCGGTCTTCGAGGCCACCGCGGCGGTGCTCTTCGCGATCTTGGTCCTGGACGTCTGGTGGCGGAGCGAGCGGCGCCGTCCGTCCGCAGCCTTCAACGCGGTCGCGGGCCTGTGGCTCATCCTCGGCGTGGGTCTGGCGACCCTCTTCGGCCTCGACCCGGCCCACTTCCTCCCCTGGGTCCCCGCCCATGGCTGGGTGAACCTCCTGGGGTTCGCGGGCTTCGAGATCCTCGGCGTCACCCACGAGGTACTCCCGCCCTTCACCTCGAAGGGCCTCAAGGTCTCCCGCGGCGTGACGCGCGCCGACTTCGTCCTCGCCCTCCTCGGGCTGGGCCTCGTGGTTTCTTCCTACGATGCGACGCTTCAAGGCTCGACGTCCCTGGGGGACACGATGGCCCTCGCCGGCTTTGCGATCCTCCTCGTCATGGTCCTCCTCTATGCGTGCGGCACCGTGTGGACCCTCTTCGGAATCGTGCGCCCGAAGCGGGTGAAGTAACATCGGCTCGTCCGGAACCTTTATGGACCTGTCTTCGATGGGCCGCGCGAGCCCGGGGAGGAACGGGATGGCCGACGAGGATCCGAGGACCCACGTTCTGGAGACCGCGACAAAGGAGAAGGTGCAATTCGTCCAGATCATGTTCATGGACCTCCTCGGGTTCGTGAAGACGGTCACGATCCCCACGTCGAAGCTCGAGCGGGCCCTCAACGAGGGCGTCGTCTTCGACGGCTCCAGCGTGGTCGGGTACGCGACGATCGAGGAGAGCGACATGCGGGCCCACCCCGTGCCCGAGACCTTCCGCGTGTTCCCGTGGACGAGCGGGGACCTCAAGACCGCGGGGATCGTGTGCAACGTCTACGACGCGATGGGGAACCGCTTCACCGGGGACCCGCGGTACATCCTCGAGCGGCTGATGAAGCAGGCCCGTGAGATGGGCTATGTCCCCCACACCGGCCGCGGTGACCGTCGCCGCGCCGGTCTTGTTCGAGCCCTGGCCGCGCTGGTTG
>JBBSVS010000145.1:0-322 GCA_038046665.1 Thermoplasmatota archaeon | reverse complement strand
GAGTACGAGTTCTTCCTGTTCAAGATTGGCCCGGACGGGCGACCGACGAACACCCCCAGCGACACGGGGCGATACTTTGAGCAGCTGCCCATGGACGCTGGCGAGATGGTCCGCAAGAAGGCCGCGCTGTACGGGAACGCGATGGGCTTCGACGTCGAGGCCACGCACCACGAGGTGGCGCCCGGGCAGCACGAGCTCGACCTCCGCTACGCCGACGCGATGACCTCCGCGGACCGCGTGGTCTTCCTCAAGCACCTCATCCGCACGGTGGCCCTGGAGCACGGTCTGCATGCGACCTTCATGCCCAAGCCCATCTTCGGGG
>JBBSVS010000144.1:0-1609 GCA_038046665.1 Thermoplasmatota archaeon | reverse complement strand
TACCGCCGCGACGCCGCCGGCTGGACCGACGTCTCCGCCACCGCGCTGCCCGCCCGACATCCGGGGCCATAACCTTTGCGACCGCGGTACCCGCGTCGATTCCAAGCGGCGCGGGATGGCCTTCGACATGTTCACGGCCCCCAGAAAAGCGTAAGCGGTCCCACGACCATCGTCTTTACCGGCAGAGGGGGCAGAACGCCGCCGACCGCAGTCCGGAGTCTCAAGGACCTCCTGTATTGGTAATACGCGAAAATCATCGCGGAATCCGCGGGCATGGGGAAGCGCCAGTGGGCCTTCATCATGGACCGTTTCAAGAAGCTCCAGTCCGGGGAGATCGCCTGGGATTCGATCCGGGAGTACGTGAAGGAGCGGGAGGACCTGGACCATTGCGTCTACTGCGGGCGGGAGGAGGCCCTGACCCTGGAGCACCTCTTCCCGAGGGCGTTCCGCGGACCCGAAGACGAAAAGAATGCGGTCTGGGTGTGCGCCTCCTGCAACTCCAGCAAGGGGGCCCGACGCCTGTACGAATTCTGGACGGTGAGGGATGGCTTGAAGGCCGCAAAGTACGACGTCCCCCGCCTCGCGGAGGGTAAGTACCTCAAGCTCCTGTACGACGTGTTCGAGGAAGCCGAGGTGCTCGACGTGGACGAGGACGGCCTACATGCCCGCTTCTGTTCCCAATGCGACCTGAACCCCCTCTGCGAGCGAGAGGACTCCGTGGGGAGGCTTTCACCGCTCTGCCTGGACGGGGTCGCGACCGCGGTCCTCCGGACGACCGCGTGACACGTGCGGCCGAATGCTTCAAATCCCCCACGCGGACATAGTAAGGGCACATGATACCCAGACCCCGAGGACCCGGAGACGTGCTCCCGGGTCCGGAGGAGCCCATCCCCGCGCCGCGCGGCGGTGAACCGGTGTCCCTGGTTTTCCAGACCATGGAGGAAATCGACCTCCTGAAGAACGCCATCGAGGGGCTCACAAAGCGCCTGGAGGCCCTGGAGCACCGCGTCGCGTCCCTCGACGCTCCGAAGGCCTGAAACCACTTACCGCCCAAAGACCCGGCGTAGGTACCAGGGGCTCACCGCGATCGCGACGAGCTCCTCCTTCCCGTCGAAGAGGTCCCGCATCTCGGGAATCGTCGAGCGGAAGAAGAAGGCCTTGACGCGGTCGATGCCCGCGGGCTCGCTCTTCACTAGGTCCACGAGCTGGTCCGTCGCGTAGATCCGCAGAATCGATGGGTCGGCGGCGGAGCGCACGTTTGCCTCCGAGCCGGAGCGCTTCGGGATTCCGCGTGTGTACTCGAACCGCGTCTCGAGGTTACCGCCGTTTGCATCTTGCAGCTGTAAGTGCTCCAGAATCGTGGTGTCCAAGCCCTCGCCGCGACTGATTTGCTCATGGTGGACCTGTGCCGGCAAGGAGGTCTTGTACTTGCCCGGGACCGCAGCAGGATGCGCGGTGAAAATCCGGAGGTTGAGCCCCGCTTCCTCCCCTGTCTCCGGATTCTTCACGGAAATCGCGAAGCCCACATCGCGGCTGCTCGCGTCCGCCGCGGGCTTCGTGTTCGCGTCGAGGTTAAGGAAGGCCTCGTTGAAGATAACGGAGAAGTTAG
>JBBSVS010000143.1:0-4739 GCA_038046665.1 Thermoplasmatota archaeon | reverse complement strand
CGAAGGCATAGGCCACGACCTCGGGAGGCTCCACGATCCCTGGGAGGAAATACTCCGTCAGCGCGAAGCCGAAGTCGAAGCCCGCGACGGCGTCCCGTTTCATGCGGGAGAAACGGTAGCCGACGAAGGCGGGTGTCGTGGTCCGCTTGCGCCTGAAGTTCTGCATGGGCCATTGGAGCGGTCGGCGGATCCTCCGAAACGTGGCCTCGATATCCTTCGAGCGGTCCGTGTCCACGGAATCAGGCAAGAGTCGCGGCACCATAAGGGCTCCGCCTTATGTAGCGCCGCGATGCTGCCGCTCCCGTGACGCCTCGCGCCGCAGGCACCATGCGAAGCGCGTTCGGCGGCGCGGCCCTACCCTTCTAAGCGCCAGGATGCATTCCGGAAGGGCGATTCAAGTGGCGTCGCTACCAATGGGTACTCGCAGGGAGCGCGGTCACAACGATTGGCGCTGTCGTCATAACGTGGCCTGTGCTAACCGGCAAGAAGGAGGATGACAGGCAATACGTAGCCACATCCTTTGATTTCAACCCGTTCATATTGGAGTCGTTGAGGAAGCAACGTCGGTTCGCCATCGTCGGAACTGCACTCGCTCTCATCGGCGTAGCGATTCAGGATGTCGGAGCCGCGTTGCCTTGAAAAGGTAAGGTGACCGCCCGAACAGGCGGGTCTGGGGGAACAGACGGCAGACAAATCGGACCCTTGACTTTCGTAATCGTCCCAATCCGGACAATGTGACACTCGTGGTACCCTTGGCAATACCCATAAATAGGGCGGGCTACCCTGATAGGGGGTAGGCCTCAGGGGGGTACCCCCGTCCCTACAGACAAGGAGATGCCGATGTCCGACGCCACCCTCGCTGCCATTCTTAGCACACTTGCCAAGTGGTCGGGGCAGAGTTTCGAGCCCTCGGATTTCGATAAGCGACTCCGGATCCAGAAGTCGATTTACCTGCTCAAGGCCCAGGGATATGGCCCGGCCTCCAAGTACTCCTTCGGGTCTTATCTAAGAGGCCCATACTCTCCCGACCTAGCACGCGACTACTACAAATTGCAGCCCGGTGCTGTGGCTCAGGCACCTCAGGCGGAAATGCCAAGAAAGGCTCTCTCCCTCTTAGTTGACGCGCTGAAACGCGGCAACGACTTCCTCGAGACGGCTGCAACCATCCGCCTTTACTCTGAACGCAATCGCGGAAGCAAGAAGGCGGAGATTCTCGAGCACGTAAGGTACCAAAAGCCCGCGCTGGACCCCCGCCTCGAGGAGGCGTGGGAATTCCTGGAGAAGTATGGTCTCCTCCCCGGGTACATGTAGATTCGGACATCCTGCGTTATGCCTTCGACCCGAGCGAGGACCAAGACCTCAGAGAGAGTTCTCGAGGGTTGTTCTTCCCCAGGAATGCGAAGCCGCCGGTCTATTGCTCGGCTCCAGCCGCGGGCGAATTCCTGCTAATCCTCGCTGAGGACACCCACCGGGAAAACCGGCCCGAGGACTACGACCACGCCCTCCACAAGTTCTGGGAGTATATCCACGAAGGGGATCTCAACATCTACATGTTCGGGGCGAATCCCACGACAGCGCATAGGTACGCCAGAGATATTCATGCCAACGACCCACTCATCACCCCTACGGATGCTGCAATCATTGGCTGCTTCATCTCAGATAATGCTGCACAGACACTCTACACTACGGACACGGATATCATCCTGAGCAAGGTGGTCATCGACATGGCGCGCGAACTCGGGAAGAGGATTGACAGCCCATAGCGGGATAGACTGTCTGCCCGGTGCCGAGTCTGTTTTGAACATCACCTATTTCAGTCATGCGATAAGCAACCGCCGTCTGATGGACAAGGAAGTGCCCGCGCGCACGGGGCCGCGGCCGCACGGCGCTTCTTGACGAATGGATCGCCGCGGATCGAGGCGGTCCCGTAGACCGTTCGACGAATGCCGGGCCGCCGCTTGAGCGGAGCGATGAATCCGGGCCGGGATTCCTGTCCGCTCCCTGGCCGTTTCTACTTATCGTGACCGCTTCCTCGAAAGAAGCCCTAAGTACTCCGCCGCGTTACTCGCCCGACTCACCGGAACGGGGGCATCACGTGACCGAGTCGTTGGAATGCTGTCGAGGGTACCGCATTGGGGGCGCCGATCGGGTCTTCGCTCCGCCCGACGCGCCGGAGCATCCGCCGCGGGACCGCACCTTCCAGCTGCACCACCTGCGCCTGGCCATCACGATCGACGAGGCCGCGAGGACCGTCTCGGGCACGGCCACGCACCACCTCGCGCCGATCAACGACGGCCTCAAGGACGTGGTCTTTGACCAGCAGGGATTGAACATCCGCCGCGTGACCGACGGCGACGGCAAGCTCCTCGACTTCGAGGTCCACGGCGAGGAGCTCACGGTCCACCTCGCGAGGACGAAGAAGGCGGGAGAGAAGTTCGAACTCCGCATCCGGTACGACTGCAAGCCCCAGAAGGGCCTCTTCTTCGTCGCCCCGGACAAGGCCTACCCGGACCGCCCGCGAATCGTCTGGACCCAGGGCGAGGAGATGGACAACCGCAGCTGGTTCCCCTCCTACGACTTCCCGAACCAGAAGTTCACCTCCGAGGTCGTCGTCACGGTGAACGAGAAATACAAGGCCGTGGCGAACGGACGCCTGGTCAAGGAGAAGCACGACCCGAAGCGGCACACGCGGACGTACGACTGGGTCCAGGACAAGCCCCACCCGAACTACCTGATCGCCCTCGTCGCCGGCGAGTGGGACTTCAAGGAGTGGCCGGCGGACGGCGTCCCCGTCCAGGCCTACGTGCCCAAGGGCATGGGCAAGTACCTCGACCTGTGCTTCTCCCGCGTCCCGCACATGGTGAAGTACTTCGGGCGGGTCACGGGCCAGAAGTACCCGTGGGACAAGTACGCCCAGGCCTGCGTCCCGGAGTTCACCTTCGGCGGGATGGAGAACACGTCGATCACGATCCTCTACGAGTACTGCCTCACGGACGAGAAGGCGTATCCGGACTACTCCTCCGATCCCCTCCTCTCCCACGAGCTCGCCCACCAGTGGTTCGGCGACTACGTGACGACGAAGTCCTGGGGCCACCTCTGGCTCAACGAGTCCTTCGCCGACTACTTCGAGTGCCTGTGGTGGGAGGACTACTACGGGAAGGACGACTTCCTCATGCACCTTGAGGAGGTCCGCGAAGGCTACTACGAGGAGGCGGAGAAGCGCTACAAGCGCCCCATCGTCACGCACAGGTACCTCGACTCGGAGGACATGCTCGACGCCCACACGTACAACAAGGGATGCGGCGTCCTCCACATGATGCGCACCGTGCTCGGGGACGACCTCTGGTGGAAGTCGATCCGCCACTACATGAAGAAGTACGCCCTGCAGAACGTGGAGACGAACGACCTCAAGGTGGCGATCGAGGAGGCCACCGGGCGGAACCTGGACTGGTTCTTCGACGAGTGGCTCTACAAGGCGGGCCACCCGGAGTTCGAGGTCTCCTGGTCCTGGGACGACAAGGCGAAGCAGGTCGAGCTCAAGGTGAAGCAGACCCACGAGGTCAAGGACCCGGTTCCGCGGTTCAAGATGCCCATGGTCCTCGAGATCGCGACGGACGACCGCGTCTGGCGGGAGACGGTGCAGGTCGAAAAGGCGGAGCACACGTACCGGTTCGACGCCCCCAAGAGGCCAAAGGCGGTCCTGTTCGACCCGGACGGCGCACTGCTGAAGAAGCTCACGTTCAAGAAGGAGAAGGAGGAGCTCCTCTGGCAGCTCACCCATGCGAAGGGGATCTGGGGCCGCATCGAGGCCTGCGAGGGCCTCGGGAAGTTCCTCGCCGACGAGGAAGTCGTGAAGGCGCTTGAGAGGTCCCTCACGAAGGACAAGTTCTGGGGCGTCCGCCGCGCGGCGGCCCTCGCGCTCGGCGAGATTGGCTCGACGGACGCGCGGGACGCGCTCCTGCGGTCCCTCAAGGGTCAGGACAGCCGCGTGCGCCGCGGGATCTACCGCGCCCTCGGGAAGTTCCGCAAGGACGATGTGGCGTTCAAGGCCCTGACCCGGGCGTACATGGAGGACGGGATCTACGCGCCCATGGCCTCGGCCGGTTTCGCCCTCGCGGAGACCCGCCATGACGACGCCTTCACGACAATCGTCAAGGGCATGGACCGGCCGTCCCAGGCGGAGGTCATCGCCCGCGGTGCGGCGAAGGCCCTCGCCCATCTAAGGGACGAGCGCGGGATCAAGGTGCTCGTGGACCGCACGGCGTACGGCCAGCCGGAGCTCCGGCGTTACGGCGCCGCGGTGGCCCTGGGGCAGCTCGGCTACTACCATGAGGAGCGTCGCGACGACATCCTGGATCACCTGGTCGCCCTGACCAAGGATCCGAACTATCGCACGAAGATCGGCGCCCTCGAAGGCCTCGCGGAGCTGGGGTACAAGAAGGCCACCGCCGAACTCGAGAAGGTGCGGGAGACCGCCCTGCTCGGGAGCCTGCGTCGGGACGCGCGCCTGGCGATTGATCAGATTCGGGAGAAGCACGCGGAGGGCGCGAAGCGCCTGGAGCAGCAGGCCGAGCTGGACAAGCTCAAGGACGAGAACAAGGAGCTCAAGGGGCACCTCGCGGGCTTGGAGTCCAAGGTGGACGCCCTCGCGAAACGGAAGAGATGAGGCCGGCCGAACGCGGCACGGTAGTGTAACTTCCTCGGGACTTCTTCGCGAATAAAAGTTAACCACCCCATCC
>JBBSVS010000142.1:0-1720 GCA_038046665.1 Thermoplasmatota archaeon | reverse complement strand
CGCGGCGGCCTTCTGGAAGTCCGTCGGCTTCCGCACCCAGGGCCGCACCGTGTACAGCCGCGAGCTCCTCTAGCGCCCGTGGACGACGGCTCGGTGCGCGCGGAACGCCTCCGGGCCGAACTCCTTGCCGCAGTCCGGACAGCGGATCCGGGGGCGGGTGCGGTCCGGGTCCTGACGGTTGAGGGACCCGAGGAGCTCCGCCATCTCGAAGGCGATCGCCTCGGACTCCGCCTCGCTGCCGTGGTACCCCTTCGTCTCCCGGAGGAAGTCCACGTGCAGGTCGATCTCGGAGCCGCGGGGGACCCTCTCGAGGCCGTGGGTCTCCAGGCGCATGTGGAACCGGCGGCCCTTGCGCAGGGGCTTGAAGGCCACCAGGTCGAATGGCTCCCGCTCCACGCGGTAGCCGAGGGTGAGGCACGCGGCCTCGATCGCGCCCAGCGTCATTCGCCGAGGCAGGGACGCCTTCATCGCGTCGGCCTCACGGGGCGTAGGCCACGCGGACGGGGGTGATCTCATAGCCCAGGGGACAGTCGAGCTCGTGCCCAATCTCGCGGATCGTGAGGCGCATCCCCGGCTCGATGCCGATCGGATGACAGGTGCGGTAGTTCGGGCAGGCCGCGTTCGCGCAGATCAGCTTCTCGTAGGCGAGGCCCGCGCCTTCCACGGCGGCACGGACGGGCACGCTGCACTCCGGCGGAGCCGGCTCGACCTCGACGACCCGCGCGCGCTCCTCGTTGAGCAGACAGGGATGCGTGACGTCCCGCGTCGCCGCGATGCGGTAGCGCCTCCCGAGTTCTTGGTTGAGGCACGCTGCTTTGACCTTGCAGTCCCGGCACTCGGGCTGGGGCCCTCGGTACACAAACTCGCGGCCTACAGTGGCCTGCCGCTCCCCGACCAAAGTGATGTGGACCACGGTCTCCCCCGGAGCACCGAAGGCGGCGGTCGGCTTAAGGCTCACCGTCCCGAACGCCCGCGGCGGCAGGTTCATATCGCGCCTGTCCATTCGGCGATGCGGTCCAGAGGACCAGGAGGTTCCCGGCGATGATGTCCGAATTGGTTTTCCGAGCTGCGCCGGGAGCCGCGTGAGATTCCCGCGTTCGGCGACCCGGCGTTCGTGCGCTTGCCATGCGAATGCCGTCTCCCAAGAATCCCGACAATGCCGAACAATCCCTATCTCGACGCCAGCGTCGTCTGGCCGATCAAGGCGGGAACCCTCGACCTCCACGAGGCGGGGTACCGCTCGACCGTGGAGGCCATCCTCTCCTCCGGCCTCGCGACGGAGGTCGTGGGCCTCATCAGCTCGGGCAAGGAAGCGGACGTCTACCTGGCCCGGTACAACGACGCGCCGATCGCGGTGAAGGCCTATCGTCTGTATCGAACGTCCCACCGCGGTGGGCGGCCCGTCAAGCTCGATTCCATGGGTCGGCTCGCGGCCCAGGAGTTCGAGATGACCCACCTCGCCTGGAAGGGCGGGGCCCGCGTGCCCACGCCGGCCTGGCGGGTCGAGAACATGTTCTCCATGCGTTACCTCGGCAATGAGGATGGCCCCGCGCCACGACTGCAGGACGTGCGCCTCGAGGAGCCCGAGACCTTCCTCGCGAAGGTTCTGGCCGGCGTCGAGGCCCTAGCCCGTGCGGGCGTCGTCCACGGAGACCTGAGCGCCTTCAACATCCTCGTCCACGAGGATGAGGCCTGGTTCATCGACCTTTCCGAAGCGATC
>JBBSVS010000141.1:0-1017 GCA_038046665.1 Thermoplasmatota archaeon | reverse complement strand
CTCGTCTGACCCTACCGCTCCCGCCGGCCGCGCCCGCCCGCCAAGGGAAAGGCCTTCGTCCGCTCCGCGTCGAGGATGTCGAGAATCGCTCTCGCCGCCGACACCTGCACCCGCGGGTCGTCGGACTTCTCCATAACGTCCGTGAGCGACGGAAGCGCTTCCGTGCGTCCGATCGCTCCCAGTGCCGCGGCGGCCAACTGTTGTGTTCGCAGTGCCTGTCCTTCCACTGGATCCTGGGGATCATCGCGCCGAGGCGGGCCCTGCCGCAAGGCCCGCATCGCAACCTCGAACCCCTCATCGGAATGCAGCAATCCCAGCCCGCGCGCAGCCGCCAGTCGGGTCTCCAGGTGCGTCGCGGTCGCGAGCTTATAGTGGAACGTCTCCGCATAAGCCGGGTCGCCGGTGGCGGTGAGAGCGTTGATGGCGAAGACCTCGTCCGATCCGACCCCGGCGCCGGTCATGAAGGTCAACTCCTGCCGAGCCTCACGGTTGCCCAGTCGGGCCATCGCCTCGAGAACGTGCTCCCGCACGCCCGGGTCGGCGTCCTTCATACCTTTGGCGAGGACTTTGACCGCGCCTTGCTCACCAAGAAGTCCGAGGACGAGGGCCGCGTTTCGGCGTACCGTCGCGTCGTTGTCACGGAGGAGGTAGCCTGCCAAGTCGCCCGTCCGTGCGGTATGTCCGAGGCAATGTCGCGCGAACAAGGCCGCCACCCGGACGGCAGCGTTGGGATCCTTCATACACTTCAGTACGCCCGCCTCCGCCCCGGCATCTCGCACCTCGCCAACGGCCAGGCACGCGGCGAAACGCACGGCCGGCTGGTCATCCAAGAGTGCGGAGCGAATCCACGGCCTCCCCTCATCGCCGGATCGTCCCTTCAACGCCTCGACCGCCTCCACGCGAACGACGGGGTTATGCGGGTATCCGACCGCCGCCTTCAGGCATTCCATCGCCCGCCGACGCAGCTCGACCCGGTTGTCCGTCTCCGGACGGACTTTGTGCTGGGCGCACCCGGCG
>JBBSVS010000140.1:0-8963 GCA_038046665.1 Thermoplasmatota archaeon | reverse complement strand
CGAACGCGAATCGACGCGATTGCTCCCTTGGCTGCCGATGAGGAGGTCCGCGCCAGGACCGCGGAGCTCGAACGGCGGGAGCGGGAGATCGCTTCCCGCGAAAAGGCCCTCGCCGCCGAGACGGAGTCCCTCGAATCCCTGAAGGTCACCCTGGATCAACAAGAGACCGCGTTCCTGGAGGACCTCGGGGAGATCGAGTCGAAGAAGGCGGCCCTCGAGTCGGCGGAGGCGGATCTCGCGAAGGCGAAGGAGAAGCTCGCCCGGCGCGAGGAGGCGTTCTCCGCGTCCCAGGCCAAGGGCAAGGACCAGGCCGAACGCCGGACGGCCGCCTTGGAGGAGCGGGAGGCGGCATTGGAGGAGCGCGAGGGCGATATCGCCGAACGGCAGAAGGTCCTCGCGGCCCGCACCGCGGACCTGGAAGCCCAGGCCGCCAGCCTGGCCTCCCGGGAGGAGCGGCTGGAGGCGGACGCCAAGCGTCGCCAGGACGCCCTCGACACCCGCCGCGTCGCCGTAGAGGAACGCACCGCGAAGCTCAACGCGCTTCGGGACCGGCTCGCGGCGGAGCGGGCCGACCTCCAAGAGACTCGTGCCGAGTCGAAGGCCCGCGAGGCCAAGCTCAAGGAGCGGGAAGCCCACCTCGCTCGAGACGAGAAGGACCTGGAGAAGAAACGGCAAGACCTCGCCCGGATCAAGGAGGGCCTGAAGCGCCTGCGATGAGGTCACGACGGACACCGATGACGATCCTCGCCCCGGAGAGCGGCAGACCATGGCGGATATCCTCACCCTGACCACGGACTTCGGCCTCGGCGAGTACGTCGGGGCGATGAAGGGTGCGATCCTGGCCGTGGACCCCGACGCCACGATCGTGGACATCGACCACAACGTGAGGCCGCAGGACATCCGCCACGGGGCCTACGTCCTGTACGCGGCGGTCCCGACGTTCCCCTTCGCCGCCCATGTGGGCGTCGTTGACCCCGGTGTGGGAACGAAGCGGCGGGCCCTCGTGGCTGTCTGCGAGGGGGCCTTCCTGGTCGGCCCGGACAACGGCCTCCTCATCCCCGCGGCGCGGCGCCTCGGCCTGAAGGAGGTGCGGGCCATCACGAACCGCTCCCTGGCGCGGAAGGAGATCTCGGACACCTTCCACGGGCGGGACCTCTTCGGCCCGGTGGCCGCCCACCTGCTCACGGGCACCAAGGTCAAGGACGTCGGTCCGACGATCAAGGACTTCGTGGACCTGGACTTCGGCCGGCCCAAGAAGGAGAAGGACGGCTACTCCGGCGTAGTCATCACCCACGACCGGTTCGGGAACGTGATCACGAACCTGCCCCGGTCGCTGGAGGGGAAGGCGTGGTCCATCGGGGACCGCCTGCGGGTCTCCCTGCGCGGGTACGAACTCACGATCCCCCTGGTCCGCACCTACGGGGAGGTCCAGCTCGGGGAGTTCCTGGCGACGTACTCCTCGAGCGGCTTCCTAGAGATCTCCCGCCGGGAATCGTCCGCGGCGGGCCACCTGAACGTCGGGCCGGGCGCTCCGGTCCACGTGGTCCGGACATGAGGCTAAGTCTAATCTAGGGTCGCGCGCTACCCGCGGGACAGGGCATGGACCAGCGGAAGATTCTCCTCATCATCTTCGACGGGCTCGGCGATCGCCCCGTCACGGAGCTCGGGCACAAGACCCCCCTCGAGGCGGCGCCGAAGCCCAACCTGGACTGGTTCGCCGCCAACGGGATGAACGGGCTCCTGGATCCGATCGGCCCCGGGATCCGACCGGGGAGCGACACGAGCCACCTCGCCCTCTTCGGCTACGACCCGATGGAGGTCAACACGGGCCGCGGTCCCTTCGAGGCCGCCGGGGTGGGCATCGAGCTGCAGAAAGGCGATGTGGCCTTCCGCTGCAACTTCGCCACCGTCGACGAACGGCTGACCCTCACGGACCGCCGCGCGGGGCGGATCAAGGAAGGCACAGAGGAGCTCGCGAAGGCCCTCGACGGGCTGAAGCTCGGTCGTGTGAAGGTCGTCTTCCGGGCCGGCACGGAGCATCGCGCGGCCCTTGTGTTCCGCGGGAAGGGCCTATCGCCGAAGGTCTCGGACACGGATCCCCACGAGGAAGGGAAGAAGATTCTCACGTCGGAACCGCTCGAGTCCAAGGCAAAGGCGACCGCGAAGGCCCTGAACCTGTTCACCCGCGAGGCGTACGAAATCCTGAAGGACCACCCGGTGAACCGCGCGCGCGTCGCGAAGGGCGGGGCGGCCGCGAACATGGTCGTGGCCCGCGGGGCCGGGATCGCCCCGGACCTGGAGCCCATCACCCAAAGGCTCGGCGTCAAGGCGGCCGGGATCGCGGGCGTCGCGTTGATCAAAGGGATGTTCCGCGCGGTGGGCATGGACGTCCTCGACGTAAAAGGGGCGACCGGAGGGCTCGACACGGACATGGTCGCGAAGGCGGAAGCGGCAATCAAGGCCCTGAAGTCCTACGACCTCGTCGTGGTCAACGTGAAAGCCCCGGACCTGTGCGGCCATGACGGGAACGCCTCGGAGAAAATCAAGGTCATCGAGCGCATCGACCAGATGATGGGGCACCTGAAAGCGCACCTCGGGCCCGACGTGGTCGTGGCCCTCACCGCGGACCACTCCACGCCCGTGGCGGTCAAGGACCACTCCGGCGACCCCGTGCCGGTCACGATCTTCGGCGAGGGCATTCGGGTGGACGAAATCCCTCACTTCGACGAGCGCAGCGCGGCCCGCGGGGCCCTCGGCCGCATCCGCGGGCAGGACCTCATGCCCATCCTGATGGACCAGTCCAACCGGATCGAGAAGTTCGGCGCGTGACGCAGCCGCCAAAGCCTATATAGCATGAGGAGTTAGCGGCGCGAGGCTGCGCCTCGAGGCGGGTTGCATGGAGCAGGTGGACCTCAGCTACGTCATTCCGATCTCCGTCCTGGTCGGCCTCGGTTTCGCGGGACTCCTCACGTGGGACGTCCTCCGCCGCGAGACGGGGAACGACAAGATGCGGGAGATCGCGAAGGCGATCCGGGAGGGGGCCCGGGCCTTCCTCCGCCGCCAGTACAAGACGATCGCGCTCATCGCCGCGATCTTGGCCGTGCTCTTCGCCGTGGCCCTCGGCCTCCAGGGAGGCTGGGCCCTCGGCCTCAAGACCGCCGGAGCGTTCGCCCTCGGCTCCACCTTCTCCGCCCTCTCCGGCTACATCGGCATGCAGATCGCGATCCGCTCGAACGTGAGGTCCGCCGCGGGTTCCCTCAAGTCCTTCAACGACGCCCTCGTCATCGCGCTCCGGGGCGGAGCGGTCTCGGGCCTCGCGATCGTCAGCATGTCCCTCGCGGGCGTGGCGCTCCTCTACTACGGCTTCGGTGGCGCGAGCGCAACGACCGCAGGGGCCCAAGACCAGGTCGTCCTGTCCATCGTGGGCTTCGGGTTTGGGGCGAGCCTCGTCGCGCTGTTCGCCCAGCTCGGTGGCGGAATCTACACGAAGGCCGCGGACGTCGGGGCGGACCTCGTGGGCAAGGTCGAAGCCGGCATCCCCGAAGACGACCCCCGCAACCCCGCCGTCATCGCGGACCTCGTCGGCGACAACGTGGGCGACTGTGCAGGCCGTGGCGCGGACCTCTTCGAGTCCACCGCCGCGGAGAACATCGGGGCCATGATCATCGGCGTGGTCCTCTTCCCCTACTTCGGGATCGCGGGGATCCTCTTCCCCCTGGTCGCCCGGGGATTCGGGATCCTCGCCAGCATCGTCGGGATCCTGATCGTCCGCGCGAAGGAGGACGAGGCGCCCATGAGCGCCCTGAATCGCGGGTACATCGTGACCACGATCCTCGCCGCGATTCTCTTCGGCTTCGCCGCCTGGGCCATGCTGCAGCCCTCCCAGGCCACCTCGGCCGGCGACGCGACCTGGATCTACTACTGGATCTGCGGCATCACCGGGATGGTGACGGCGGTCCTTTACGTGTGGATTACCCAGTACTACACAGAGGCCCGCTATCGTCCCGTGTTGGAGATCGTGAAGTCCTCGGAGACGGGTCCGGCCACGAACATCATCTCCGGCTTCTCCGTCGGCCTCGAGGCCACCGCGATTCCCGCGGTCACGGTGTCCATCGCACTCCTGGTATCCTATTGGCTCGGCGAGACCACGGGCATCCCCGGCGGCGGCATTTACGGGACCGCGATCGCTACGATGGGCATGCTCGCGACCGCCGCGTACATCCTGGCCATGGACACCTTCGGGCCCATCGTGGACAACGGCGCGGGCATCGTCGAGATGGCGGGCATGTCCCAAGAGGCCCGAAAGAACATGGACAAGCTCGACGCGGCCGGCAACACGACGAAGGCCCTCACGAAGGGCTACGCCGTCGGGAGCGCCGCCCTCGCCGCCTTCCTGCTCTTCAACGCCTTCCTGACGGAGGCGAAGGTGAGCCAGGTGAACCTGGCCCATCCGGAGACCTTCGTCGGCGCGTTCATGGGCGCGGCCCTCGTGTTCCTCTTCAGCGCCTACGCGATCCGCGCGGTCGGCCGCGCGGCCTGGTCCATCATCAAGGACGTCCGGGACCAGTTCCACGAGAACCCCGGGATCATTGCGGGCACGTCGAAGCCGGACTACGGCCGGACGGTGGACATCTGCACGCGCAGCGCGCTCAAGGAGATGGTCGTTCCAGGGCTCCTCGCGGTCGTCACGCCCGTGGCCATCGGGCTCATCTTCCGGTTCGTCAAGATCACCCCGGGCATCCAGGCAGGGGAGCCGCTGGGCGGGACCCTCATGGTCGGGACGATCGCGGGCATCCTCATGGCCCTCGTCTTCAACACAGGAGGCGGCGCGTGGGACAACGCGAAGAAGTTCATCGAGGCGGGGAACTACGGGGGCAAGGGAGGGCCGACCCACAAGGCCGCTGTCGTCGGCGACACGGTCGGCGATCCCTTCAAGGACACCGCAGGGCCGTCGTTGCACATCCTCGTGAAGCTCCTGTCGACGATCACCCTCGTGATGGCGCCGCTCCTCGTCTAAAAGGTGGCGCGAATCAGTCATCCCGCATCACGGGTCGCAGACAAGCGCGGAGCGGTCAGCAACGGTTATAACCGGCCGTGCGATTCCCTGGCGGGGAGGAGAGCGATTGGTTTCGCCATCAGACTCAAGCGATAGTGGAACTGACGAAGAGGAGAAACGGTACAGCCGCCGGGACGTCGTCAAGATCGGGGTCTTCACGGCGGGCGGGGTCGCCGTCGGCAGCGCCCTCGGCTTCCTGGGCGGGTCGGGATCGAGGCAACAGGAAGTCGACAGCCTCAACGCGAGGCTGGCGGCCATCACGAAGATCTACAACCTCCCGCCACTCTCGTCCTCGATCTCGATGCTGAACTGGTCCCAGTACACGAACTACGCGCTGCTCGATGGGTTTGTAGAGAAGATCAAGGTCCAGATGGACTACAGCGAGGCGGCCCAGACGGAGGATGACTTCCGGCTGCAACTCAAGCAGGATAACCCGAACCGTTACGACATCATGGTCGTCACCGACTACGCGGTCCAGGAGGCCATCCAGGCGGGGAAGCTGGTCAAGCTGAAGAAGGAGTACATCCCGAACCTCGATTACCTCGACCCCAGCTTCAACCATTCGTGGGACCCGACGAACGACTATAGCCTGCCGTACCTGTGGGGCACGACGGGGATCGGGTGGAACCAGACCCTCGTGAAGTTTCCTGCGGGACAGACCACGCTGAACTCCTGGGCCCAGTTCTTCGACACGAGCGCGAACGGATTCCTGGCGCAGAACACCGGGAAGGTTACGGTCATCGCGGACCGCGACGAGGCCCTCGCCGCCGCGGCGATTCACCTGGGCAAGGACGTCAACGACCTGTCCCCCGGGACCTTGGACCAGATCAAGACCCTCCTGCTCAGCGTCAAGCCGTTCCTCGCGACGTTCGCGGACGCGGACGCCTACTACACGGGTCTTGGCTCGGGAAGCTTCTTCGCCTCCCATGCCTGGAGCGGCGACGTCCTCTTCATCCGAGAGGGGCCCCCGCGGATGCCCGAAATCATGTACACCATCCCGAACGAGGGGGTCCACATCTGGACGGACAATTACGTGATCCCGATCAACGCACCGAACCCCGACACGGCCAGTGTCTTCATCAACTACATGTGGGAGGCGTCGAACGCCGCGGTCCTCGCAATGTTCCGCAACTACATGATTGCGAACCGGCTCTCCCTGAAGGGCGGCGCCCTCGACACGTCCACGGGCGGCAACGCGGGGATGATCATCCCGTACACCCTGAGCCAGCCGGACATCAACCCGTACCTCACGCGGCCGGACCTGTCGGGCAAGCTGTACTCGCTCAGGGCCCGTACGGAGACAGAGAACACCGCTCTGAACACCCTCTGGAACCAGATTCTGGCCTGACGAAGCGGTCTTGAAGGGGTCGAGCCCATCCCGGGCGCGGTTGAGAGAGGGTCATGCCCGAAGTCCCGGACATCGAACTGAAGGACGTCACGAAACGCTTCAAGGAAACCACTGCCGTCGACCACGTCAGCCTCGAGGTCCCGCGCGGGGCCTTCTACTCCCTCCTGGGCCCGAGCGGCTGCGGCAAGACGACGACCCTCCGGATTATCGCCGGCCTGGAGAGCCCGGATTCTGGCGAGGTACGGCTGCGCGGCCGGGTCGTGACCAATGTCCCGCCCTTCAAGCGGAACCTGGGCATGGTCTTCCAGGGCCTTGCGTTGTTCCCCCACCTGAGCGTCTTCGAGAACGTCGCCTACGGGCTTCGGGTGCGGCGGGCCGCCGAGGGCAAGATCCGCAAGAGGGTCAAGGAGCACCTCGCCCTCGTGGGCCTCGGGGGGCTGGAGAGCCGCCGGATCTCTCAGCTGAGCGGGGGCCAGCAGCAACGTGTGGCCTTGGCCAGGGCCCTCGTCACGGAACCCTCCGTGCTCCTCCTGGACGAGCCCCTCGGCGCCTTGGACCTCAAGCTCCGCCTGCAGATGCAGCTCGAGCTGAAACGCCTCCATCGCCAGGTGGGCACCACCTTCATCTTCGTGACCCACGACCAGGGAGAGGCCATGGCGATGTCCGACCGCATCGCGATCATGTCCAGGGGGAAGGTGGAGCAGGAAGGCCTGCCCGACGAGATCTACTACCGCCCCAAGACCCCGTTCGTGGCCGACTTCATCGGGGAGACGAACCTCATCGAGGCGACGTACACCCAGGGATTCGTGGAGCTTCCCGGCGGAATCGCCCTGCGGCCCAGCGAGGGCTTCCAGGCGGCAGAAGGCGACCGCGTCATGGTTTCCTTGCGGCCGGAATCCATCCGCGTGGGGGAGACCGCGGCCTCGAGCGGGATCCTACTCCAGGGGGACCTCGAGGAGGTCGTGTTCCGGGGGACGAACGCCCTCGTCCACGTCCGCGTCGCGGGGCCGTTACGCATCACAGCCCTCGTGGACGGACGCTCGGGCACGCGGCTGAGCTTGGGCTCCAAACTGTCCTTGGGTTTCGAGCCCGACGCGGTCCGGATGTTCCCCGTCACTCACGCCTGACCCGCGTCTCCGTGAGGACCCGCAGGAGGGCCGCGGACACGCTGATCATGACCATGATCGTCGCCAGGGCCAGGAGGGGCGACTTGACGCCGCCCCGGTGGGCCTCCGCGAAGACGACGATCGGCAACATGTCCTTGCCAATCGTGAAAATGCTCTTCACGACGTCGTCGAAGGAGGCCGCGAAGGCGAGGAACGCGCCAGCGAGGATCGCGGGCGCGGCGAGGGGCAGCACAATCCGGCCGAAGGTCTGCAATCGGTTCGCCCCGAGCACCATTGAGGCCTCCTCGTAGCTCCGGCCCACGTCCCCCATACGAGCACGGACGATGAGGGCCACGAAGGACACCGAGAAGACCGTGTGGCCGAGGATCGTCGCGGGGACTCCGTTCGGGATCGAGAGAGCCTTGTAGAACCAGGAGATGGAGATGGCCTCGATGATCTCGGGGATGATCAGGGGCAGGAGCATGAGGGCCTCCCACATGATGCCGAATCGGCCCGTGGAGAGGCGCGCCAGGCCGATCCCCGCGAACGTGCCGAGGACGATGGAAAGGCCGGCGGTCGACAAGGCGACAACGAAGCTGTTGGTCAGGGCCTTCGTGTACGCCGTGTTCGCGAGGGCGACGCCGAACCAGTCCGTCGTGAAGCCGCCCCAGACGTTGATGTTCCGGCTGCCGTTGAAGCTCAGGCCGATGAGGATCGCAATCGGCGTGTAGAGGGCCGAGAAGAACATGACCGCGTAGACCGCCAGGAACAACCGCGTCAGCTTCACAGCCTCAGCCCCTCCCGGCCGAAGGCGCGGACGTAAACGAGGGTGACCGCGAGGACGATGACCATGAAGACCATGCCCAAGGCCGCCGCGTACCCCGGCGTTCCGCCCGCGCTGACGAAGACCGCGTTCCCCATGAGGTAGTTCGCCTCGATCCCGCCGAGGAGGTACGGGATCACGACCTCCCCCATGGACAAGATGAAGACGAGGAGGCTTCCGGCCATGATGCCCGGGATCGAAAGGGGCAGGATGACCTTCACGAAGGTCCGAAGCCGCCCCGCGCCGAGGATGTACGAGGCTTCGATGAACGAGCGAGGCATCCGCTCGAGAGTCGCGTAGACCGGGAGGACCATGAAGGCCATGTACGCGTACGTCTCCGCCCAGACCACGGCCCAGGCGGTCCCGATGTCGAAGACCGGGCCCTGGGCCAGACCGAGTCCGTTGAGGAACGAGTTCGCGAGTCCGACGTCCCGGAAGATGAGCATGATCGAGAACGTCCGGAGGAGCGAGCTGGTCCAGAACGGGACCATGAGGAGCATGACGAGGAGGTTACGGCGGCGCACGGGCTGTTCCGAAATGTACCAAGATGCGGGGTATCCGAGGACGAAGCAGAGGGCGGTCACCGCCGCGGCGACCGTCGACGTCTTCCAGAAGAGCGTGAAGGTCGAG
>JBBSVS010000139.1:0-2459 GCA_038046665.1 Thermoplasmatota archaeon | reverse complement strand
CCCCGCCGTCCGCGGCCTCAATCGGCGTCGCGTGGGCCGCCTCATGGCCCTGGAAGAGCAGGGTCGAGAGGATGGGCACGTAATAGCCCAGGGAGAGGGCGCTGTTCGCCGCGAGGATGAGGACCAGGGTTATGCCGCCCAGGTTCGCCGTGGACATGCCCGCCTGGAACACGAGGAGCTTCCCGAGGAAGCCCGCGGTCGTCGGGACGCCGATGAGCCCGAGGATGAAGATCGTGAATGCGATTCCCACGACGGGGTGCCGGGCCCCGACGCCGCGCATCCGCGCGGTCTCCGGCGAGCCGGCGGCGTTCGCGAGGAGGTCCGCGCCGAGGAAGGCGCCTCCCTTCATGACGCTGTAGGCGACCGCGTAGAAGATCGCCGCCTCGAAGCCCAGGGGTACGTTCCACTGGAGCGCGATGCCGAAGCCCAGGAGGATGTAGCCCATCTGGGCCACGCTGGAGTACGCCAGCACGCGGCGGAGGTCCGTCTGGTTCAGGGCGAGCAGGTTCCCGATTGTCATCGTCAGGACCGCGAGGAGGTTCACCGCGATCCCCAGGTAGGCGGGTCCATTCACGCCGACCGGGAGGGCGGACAGGGACAGGAGGAGGGCGATGAGGGCGCCCGCCTTCGTGGCCCCCGCCATGATTGCCGTCACGCCCGCCGGCGCGCGGACGTAGGCGTCGGGCAGCCAGGTGTGGAGCGGGACGACCGCGAGCTTGACGCTGTAGCCGATGAGGATGAGGGCCGCCGCCAGCGTGATGATCGCAGGGTCCGCGCCGATCAGGCGGCCGGGCAGGTCCGAGATGACGAGCGTGTGTCCCGCCACGTACAGCAGGGAGACGCCCAGGAGGGCCGTGATGGTCCCCGTGACGCCCTGGATGAGGTATTTCAGGGCCGCGGCCAGGGAGCGCGAATCCTCGCGGTAGCGGTAGGCCACGAGGGCGTAGGACGGGATCGCGGACAGCTCGACCATCACGAACAGGGTGAAGAGGTCGTTGCTGAACCCGACGGCCACGACGCCGGCGAGGGCGAAGAGGAAGAGCGGGTAGTAGAGTTGCACCGGGCCGTTCGGCTCGATGCGTCCCTGGGACGCGAAGGCCGCGAGGGCTCCGAGGCCCGTGGCGAGGAGCCCGAGGATCAGGCCCAGGGTCGAGACGCGCAGGAGGGCGAAGGGTTCGTCGCCCGCCACGAGGCCCATCCGGTCAGCGATGATGAGGAGGCCGAAGGCCGCCGCAAGCCAGGCGGCCGCCATCGTGCCGGTCCAGCGGCGGTATCGGAGGGGGACCATCTTGGCGAAGAAATAGGCCTCGATCCCGCCGATGGCCACGAAGAGCGGCACGAAGACCGCGAGGAAGGAGCCGCTCATCCGCCCACCCCCATCAGGAGGAAGCCCAGCACGACCACGAGGGCGCCGCCGAAGGCCACGAGGTTCCAGTTCACGTCACGGTCCTCCATCCGCATTGCGCGCTTGCCCGCCGCAAAGAAGGAGAGGGTGACGCTCGTGGCCGCGGAGTATATCGCGGCGAAGGCCGCGAACATGCTTGACGCGAAGGCCGTGATCGTGTTGCCCGTGGCCACGTAGGCCACGTCTGCGTCCTTCAGGCGGGTCTCATGGGGCTCGAGGACCTTGCGACCGATGGTGAAGAAGAACAGGGCCGCTGCGCCGAGGACCGCCAGGGTCTCCAGGAGGCGCACGAGCTCGAAGGGTCGGTATTCCAGACCGCTCACTGGCAGGATGTTCATCAACAGCGGTGGGTACACCCCGATGGCCACGCAGAGGGCCGCGGTCCCGAGCATTGCCGCCTGCATCGTCTTCGGTGGGTCGGAGGCCTCCGTGGTCCCGGGCCGCAGGAACGCGAAGTAGCCCAGCGTGAGGAAGGACAGGAACGTCCCGAAGGAGGCGATCTCCAGGAGGATCCACAGCCACACATTCGTCTCCTCCGCCGCGGTGATGACCATGCCCTTCGACACGTAGCCGTTCAAGAGGGGCACGCCGGAAATGGAGAAGGCCGCGATCCAGAAGGCGAGGGCCGTGACGGGCATCTTCCTCTGGAGCCCGCCGAGCTTGTTGAGGGTGTTCTCCCCGGTCCTCCAGATGATGACGCCAATCGTCATGAAGAGGAGGGTCTTGTAGAGGAGGTTGTTGAACAAATGCGCCATGCCACCGTCGAGGCCGAGGTCCGCAACCTCCGGGTTCGTCGAGGCGAGCCATCCGAAGAGTCCCACCCCGGCGACCATGTAGCCGACCTGGGAGATGATGTGGTAGGAGAGAAGGCGGCGCATGTTCGTCTGGAAGACGGCGAAGGTGACGCCGTAGACGGCCATGAGGCCGCCCATGAACGCGACGAGCATCGTGTCCGGCTGCGCGCGCGCGAGCAGGTACACCGCCGCCTTCGTCGTATAGACGCTCAGGAAGACGCTCGCCGCGAAGTGGGCCTTCGGATAGGAATCGGGCAGCC
>JBBSVS010000138.1:0-2629 GCA_038046665.1 Thermoplasmatota archaeon | reverse complement strand
CGGGCTGCGCAACACCGGCTGAGACGATGGCTCACTCGTGACCCTGCAGCCACTCCTCGACGTCGAGGGCCGCCATGCAGCCGAATCCCGCCGCGGTCACGGCCTGGCGGTAGCGGAAGTCGTGGACGTCCCCCGCCGCGAAGACGCCTTCTACGGACGTAGCGGTGGCGAAGCCGTAGTGCGGATCTAGGACGATGTAGTCCTTCTCGAGCTTGAGCTGTCCTTGGAACACTTCCGTGGCGGGTTTGTGGCCGATTGCTAGGAACAGGCCCTGAGCCTTCAGGTCCGACGTTGCGCCTGTCTTCACGTTCCTGACCCGGACGCCTTCGACCTTCGTCGCCCCGAGGACTTCGAGAACCTCGGAGTCCCAGATTACCTTCACGTTCGGCGTCTTGAGCAGGCGCTCCTGCATGATTTTGCTCGCGCGGAACTCGCTCCTCCGGTGGACCACGGTCACCGTCTTGCAGAGTTTCGCCAGGTAGAGGCTTTCCTCCATGGCCGTGTCGCCGCCGCCCACGACGACCACGTCGAGTCCCTTGAAGAAGAAGCCGTCGCACACCGCGCACGCGGACACGCCCTTCCCCTTGAGACGTTCCTCGCTCGGGACGCCGAGGTACTTCGCGTTCGCGCCCGTGGTGATGATGATCGAACGGCCCTCGTATTCCTGGTCCGTCGTCCAGACCTTGAAGGGGCGCGTCTTGAAGTCCACCTTCGTCACGTTGTCGTCCACGAAGTCCGCCTTGAACCGCTCCGCCTGCTTCCGCCAGAGCTCCATGAGTTCGGGCCCAAGGACTCCGTTGGGGAAGCCGGGGTAGTTCTCCACCTCCGTTGTGAGCATGAGCTGTCCGCCGGCGACCTGCCCCGCGACGACGAGGGTCTTCAGGTTCGCCCGCGTCGCGTAGATTGCGGCGGTTAGTCCGGCGGGACCGGAACCGATGATGATCGTGTCGTAGAGAGGCATCGGGCGGAACGAAGGGTTCGGTTTCGTATAAGCGTTTCCTGAACCGGCTCGAACCCTCTTCGATCCGCGCCTCCGAGGAGCACAGGCTAATACACCTCCTCCCGTTTCACGAGTCGCCTTGGCCTCGAAGGATTTCGACCGGTTCCTCTCCCTGCTCCCGACTCTGGAGGGCCAGAAGGCAGTCCAGCTCTTCGATTCGTTGATCAAAGATCCTGCGAACGCGGGTCCAATCCTCCAAGGTCTCCTCTCCGTGGTCTCGAATCACGCCGACCCTCAGTTACAGACCCCCCACGGACTTCTGACGGTGCAGTCCGCGAGGGACCTCCTCCTCTTCACGCGGCCCCCGGGCGGTCTGTCGCTTCTTCGGTTCCTCGTGCTCTACAGCTTCACCCTGCGCAAGCGCCCCCTCTCTCTGTCGGTCGTGCAGGCGTCGGCGCGGGCCATTCCCGCCGCAAGCCTCGACGAGCTCGCCTTGGCCTACCGCAAGGCGGTCGGGGGCGGGTTCGGAGACCAGGCCGCAAGCCTCCTCGGTCGCATCGCTCTCGATTCGGGGCTGGCCGCGGCTTCTCATGTGGCCGTCCGGACCTCCCTCGACGACCTCGGTCGCCTCGGACACAACCTCCTGTCGGCGACCGCGTACGTTCAGACGGCGGAGATCATGGGTGCGCCTCGGGCCCTCGTGCCGCTCTGGAACCTCGCGCACCTCCAGGCCCTGTCCCTCTCGAAGGTCCCCATCGCGAACATCCCTGAACTGAAGGGAACCGGGGACGGGGAGCCCGACGTGGCCCTCCTAGAGGAGCTCGTCGTGGAAGGCTCCTTCGATCGCGTCGAGGCCGTCCTCCGCGCCCTCGCGTTCGAAGGCCAACCCGACGAGGCGTACCGACCGCTCCTGGTCGCGGCCAGCGCGGACCCGGGCTTCCTCGGACACACCCTGAGCCTCGGCCATTCCGCCCGCGTCGCGTCCCGCCACCTCTCCCCCTCGGAGAACGTGTGGCTCTCCTGGAGGCTCTACCGCACCCTCACGACCCGCTTCGGCTACCCGGAGTTCCTCGAGCTGGGCGGACCGTCCGGCGTCGATCGCGATTCGGTCCTCGCCGCCCTCGAGTCCAGCCTGCGATTCAAGTCCCCGCCCGCGGAGACGACCGTGCGCCAGGCGCTCGAGGCGGGAGTGCCCCTAGAGGAGATCCTAGCGCGGGTCGTGGACTTCTATGGGAACTGGACGGTCGGGGAGAAGGAGCACACGATCAGCTACCTGAACGCGGCCCTCCAGACGGCGAAGTTTCTCGGCAAGGACCGGGCCCTGCTCCCGCTGGCCATCGCGCTCAGCAAGCTGCCCTTCTGAAGGCCTCACTTCGCTTCGAAGTACGCGGACTCCTCGATCTTCGTGCGGATGCGATCCGACCGCGGCGGGACCTCCTCCTGGAACTGTTCCTTCTCCGTCGAGCCCTGCATGGCCAGGGTGGACGCGCTGCCTCCCGAGAGGACCGTCGCGATGTCGTCGAAGTAACCGGTGCCCACGAAGGCCTGGTGTTCCACGGCGGTGTATCCCTCCTCCTTCGCCGCGAACTCCTCTGCCTGAAGCTCCGTGTAGGCGGTCAAGCCGCGCTGCCGGTACGCTTTCGCGAGCTGGAACATGGACAGGTTCAGGGAGTGGAAGCCGGCCAGGGT
>JBBSVS010000137.1:0-2751 GCA_038046665.1 Thermoplasmatota archaeon | reverse complement strand
GGGAGTCTCCCTTCTTCACGGAAAAGGAGCGGGCCATCCTCCCGTGGACAGAAGCCGTCACCCTCGTTTCTCCGACGCACGTGCCCGACGCGGTCTACGAAGAAACCCGTCGACATTTCTCGGACAAGGAGCTGGTGGACCTCACCCTCGCGGTCGTGGCGATCAACGACTGGAACCGGCTCGCGATCAGCTTCCGGATTCCGCCGGACGCCCACTGGCCTCGCTCGGGGAGGGCGACCTCATCGCCGATGACCGCGGACCCGCTGGCCCACGCGTAGGGCCAGGAACGTGATCATCTTCGACGGCTCCTGGGCCTTCTCCAGGACCATGTCTCCCGGTGGTCGATCGAGGAGCCAGCGGCCATCCTCCTGCCGCCTGTCTCGGAGGACCGCGAGGGCCTCCGCCATCCGCGGGTCCCGGCCATATCCGAGCGCGCTGAGAAAATCAAGCCCCACGAGCACGTTGTAGTGATAATGCCAGGGATACCGGAGGCGGTACCAGGGCCGGAAGTGCTCGCCCTCGTGGAGGAGCCGCCGATCGAGGAAGAACTCCGCGCCCCGCTCGATCGCGCGCCGAACGTCCGGGGACCGCCGCGCGGGCGGGAGGTCCGCGAAGGCGCTCATCGCCTCCCACGCGTCAATCGTCCCCCGCTTCCGGCCGAAGCAGTCCCACGCGCCGTCGGGGAGCTGCTCGTCCACGAGCCACCGGACTGCGGACTGGACGCGCTCGTCGTCCAGGTATCCGAGACGGATGAGGGACCGGACCATGTTCCCGGTCGTGCAGAGATGTCCGTGGCGCTGCTTCCCCTCCCAGGGATCGTACCCGCCGTCGCGCGCGTAGTGCAGATCGAACCAGAACTCGACTGCGTTTGCGACGCGCTCGTCCCGCCTCGAGAGGCCGAGGTCCGCAAGGACCTGCAGCTGCCAGATCGTCGAGCGGTACTTGGGCACGTAGCAGGACCGCTTCGTGGCCCACCACGTCTTCTCCCTCTGGCGGGCCAAAATCGCGGAAGCCCATCCCTTGCGCGGGACCGCGGCACGGAGGCGCTCGAGGGACCGCGGGCTCGGACGGGGACGGAGAAGGTGCCGCGACGCCAGATAGCGCATCGCGGGTTCGCGGGGTTCGAGCAGCCAAGCGAGGACGGGGCCTGCAGGCTTGGAGGACACCGTCGGACCCTCATGTGACGAGATCCGCGAGACGGCCGCTCTCGAGCCCGCGGCGGATCTCCAAGGCGATCCTGCGGCCCGTGCTCATCGGCCGCCGCCACAGGCTGTTCCCGTAGGGATGACCGACGGACACATGGACGTTCGTCCCGCCGCCGATGCGCGGGGCCACGTCGTAGATCCAGAACTTGAGGTCCTTGTCCACGGCCGTCTGGAGGGTGAAAGGCCCGATGATCCCCGGCGGGTAGTACTCCTGCGTCGCCTTCACGTACTTCTCCGCAAGGTCGAAGACCTCCCGCAGGCTCGATTCCCGCAGGGTCGCGCTGTTGTGCCCCACGACGATGTACTCGGGGAGCTTCTGCTCCTCGTTCAGCGTGAGTTGCTGCATCGCGGGCAGGCGCACGTGCCCGTCGAGGGAGGTCTCGAATCGCCAGTCAATCCCGAGGAGCTCGGTCTTCTCCCCTTCCTCCTCGATGGGCGAGTAGAAGAAATCGAAGTTGAATATCGGACCGATGATGTACCGCTCGATGCGGGCGAGTTTGAGGTCCTCCTTCGAAATCACGCCCTGCTTGATCAGGGCCGCGGACTTCTCCTTGTACTCCTGGTAGCTCGCCGCGGTGAAGAAGCCGCGCTCGAGCTTCTTGACCTTGTGGTGCAGCTTCACGATCACGAGTCCGTCGATGTCCTTCGGGTCCTCGATCTTCTCCGGCGCGGGGAGCTTCGCCTTCTCGAGGAGCCAGTAGTAGCTGTGCTCCTCCTCCCTCTCCTCCGTGCGGAGGAGGTTCCGGCTGCCGACGATGGGGACGCGGAAGTCGTCCTGGATCGCGTCGAGGTCGCAGTATGAGGTGAAGGAACGGTTCGGGACAAAGACGACGTTGTCGTTGCGGAGGCGGTCCTGCATCTTGGGCGAGAGCACGTCCTTGAACTTCGGGAGGACGATCGCCTCGTCGACCGTGCCGCGCGTGAGCCGCCCGTCCCTGTCGCGCACCGCGCGGAAGTATCGAGCGTAGGGCGCCTCGCGCCCTTTCTCGCACACGGCAATCGTGCGGAATCCTTCCTCCGCGGCGCCATCGCACACGTCGAGAGCGGAATGGGACGCGATTGTCGCGACGCGGATCGACGCGGGGTCGTACCTCTCGAGGACCTCCACGATGGCCTTGCGGTCGATCATGGCCCACCCAACGCGTGGCGCATGGACCGAGCCGCCTTAATGCTTGCGGGACTCCGGGCCGAGGCAACGTCTTTATCGCACAAGCCGCTTCGCCGCATCGCATGGAGTCCCGGGCGGTGAAGTGGTGGGGCTGGGGATGGGAGGACAGGTCCCGGCCCGTCGAGGGTCTCCCGGTTCTCTGGCGATACGTCCAGGAGCGGCTCAAGCTCGATTCGGCGGTGCGGCGGGTCCCTCCCATCGAGCAGGTGCGGATCCCGCCCTCTCTCCTGTCGCCCGACGAGCTCACGGAGATCGAGAAGCTCGTGGGGGAAGGCAACCTCTCCGTGGAACACGAAGACCGCGTGGCCCCCGGCGGCGGCAGGCGCTACAAGGATATCGTGCGGCTCCGGGCCGGAAATCTCTACCGCGCCCCGGCCG
>JBBSVS010000136.1:0-1818 GCA_038046665.1 Thermoplasmatota archaeon | reverse complement strand
CGTCCGTCTCGAAGCCGCGCACTCCCCTCAGGTCCTTCGCGAGCTCGAGGGCACGCGAGTTCAGGGAGCCCATGTGGCAATCGATCCGCCGCGCGACCACGGGATGCACCGCGGACACGCGGTCGAGGTCCTCACGGGTCGGATAGCGCCGCTCCGGCCATTTCGCCTCGTCCCAGTCCACGCCGATGACCCAGGACCCACCCGGCGTCTTCGCCGCGGCCCGCCGGAGCCGGTCGAGGGTCTCCTCGAGACTGCGCGTGCCATCGAGGCGGGTCCATCCGATCTCGCCCGCGGAATCGCCCATGTGGGCGTGGGCGTCGATGAAACCGGGGACCGCGACGCGGTCCCTCAAGTCGACGACCCGCGTGCGCCGCCCCGCCCATCGCTCCGCCTGCGCGTCCGTCCCCACGGCCGCGAATCGGTCCCCGCGCACCGCGAACGCGCGGGCCCACGGCCTCTCGCGAGCGGAGGTGAACACCTTGCCGCCGACGAACACGAGGTCCGCATCGCCCGCCATCGGCGAGGCGAAGGCACGGTCCCGCAAAGACCTAGCGGAGGTCCCTCAAGCCCTCGAGTCGGGAGAGGGCGTCCTCCAGGGTCTCCTCCCGCTTGGAGAACATGAAACGGACGTACTTCGCGCCGTCCCCCGGGTTGCCGTAGAAGGAGCTCCCGGGGACGGCGGCCACCCGCAGACGTTCCACGAGGTACATCGCGAAGGCCCAGTCGTCCTCGAAGGGGAAGCCGGAGACGTCCGCCATGACGTAGTAGGCGCCTCCGGGCGTGCGGCAGTCCAGACCCGCGGACCGCAGCCCCTGCACGAAGCGGTCCCGCTTCGCTTGGTAGGACTTCGCCAGGTCGTCGTAATACGACTGCGGTAGCGACAGGGCCTTTGCCCCCGCGATCTGGAGGGGATGGGGCGCGCCGACGGTGAGGAAGTCGTGGGTCCGGCGCATGGCCGTCGCGAGGGTCTTCGGAGCAATCGCCCAGCCCACCCGCCAGCCCGTGGCGCTGTACGTCTTCGAGAGCCCGTTGATCGTGATCGTCCGCTCGGCCATGTCGCCGAGGGTCGCCAGGGAGATGTGTCTCTGCCCACCGTACACGATGTGCTCGTAGATCTCGTCCGTCACCGCGACGACATCGTGGTCCGCGCAGAGGTCCGCGAGGAGCTTGAGCTCGTCACGATGGAAGACCTTGCCCGTCGGGTTGTTGGGCGTGTTCAGGATGAGGGCCTTCGTGTGCGGGGTGAAGGCGGCCTTGAGGCGTTCCTCATCGATCTCCCAGGAGGGCCACTCCATGCGTACGTAGCGGGGCGCCGCTCCGCTCACGATCGCGTCGGGCCCATAGTTCTCGTAGAAGGGCTCGAAGATGACGACCTCATCCCCGGGATTGACCAGGGAGAGCATCGCGGCCATCATCGCCTCCGTGGACCCGCACGTCACGACGACGTCCTCCTCCGGGTCCGCATCGATGCCGTTGAAGGCCTTCGCCTTCCGCGCAATCGCCTCCCGAAGCTCCCGCGCGCCCCAGGTGACCGAGTACTGGTTGTAGCCGTTGTCCAGCGCCGCCTTCGCCGCCTCGACGACCTCCCGTGGCGGGTCGAAGTCCGGGTATCCCTGGGCCAGGTTGACGGCACCGTGCATCGCGGCGATGCGGGTCATCTCCCGGATGACGGATTCCGGGAACCGCTGTACGCGGTCCGACACGCGGCGGTCGCGGATCGCCAGGTCCGCCCTCGAGGGAGTCGTGGGAACCGACATGGGTCTCCCTGCCTTCCAGCGGTCCCGAAGGCGCGCCCCGCTAAAACGGTTGGGGCACCGT
>JBBSVS010000135.1:0-8960 GCA_038046665.1 Thermoplasmatota archaeon | reverse complement strand
TGAAGCCAATACTTGACAAAGGGTCGGACACCGGTGAAGGTCTCCGCCTGGGCGATCTCCGCCTCGTGGTGCGGGAACATGAGCTCCGTGGCCCCGCCGTGGATGTCGTACTGGGACCCGAAGTGGTGGATCGTGATCGCGGTGTCCTCGATGTGCCAGCCCGGGCGGCCCTTGCTCCAGGGGCTGTCCCACGTGGGTTCGCCGGGCTTCTGGGCCTTCCAGAGGGCGAAGTCCGCCGGGTTCCGCTTCTTCTCGTCCACCGCGACGCGCGCGCCCGCGATGTGCTCCTCCACCTTCTGTCCGCTGAGCTTGCCCCAGTCCGGGAACTTCGTCGTGTCGTAGTAGACGCTGCCGTCCTCGGCCACGTAGGCGAAGCCCTTGTCCAGGAGGCCCTGGATCTGGGTGAGGATCTCCGGGATGTAGTCCGTTGCGTACGCGTACACGTCCACGGAGGTGCACTGCAGCTTCTCCATGGCCTCGCGGTACTCGCCGAAGTAGCGGGCCACGATCTCCTTCCAGTCCTGGCCCGTCTGCGCCATCTTGTCGATGATGCGGTCCTCGATGTCCGTCACGTTCTGGACGTAGAGGACCTGGTATCCCTTGTGTCTCAGGAACCGCGCGACCACGTCGAAGGCGATGTAGGTCTTCGCGTGCCCGAGGTGGGTCTGGTCCTGCGGGGTGAGGCCGCAGACGAACATCGTCACCCGGCGGCCGTGGAGCGGGACGAAGGGCTCCTTCGTGCGCGTCAGGGTGTTGTACACTCGGATGGGCATCGCGCGGGCCGCATGAGGGGGATTCGTATTAAGGTTCGCGAACCCTCGGAGGAACATTAAGGGGCCGCGCGGTGTTGGGGGAGGCGTGTCCATCCCGCTCGCGGCGCCGGGCAAGACGCTCGAGGCCGTCCGGCCCACCGCACGGCGGCGATTCCTGTTCGCGTCGGCCTTCCTCGCCCTCGGGGCTCTGGTCCTCTCCGGGGCCCAGGCGTTCCTCTTCGTGTTCCTCCCGGTGGGCGTGGTCACCGCGCTCATCCTCGGCGCGCTCCTGCAGATCCTCGGCCTCTTCGCCGGCGCCTATGGCGCCACGATGTACAGCCGTGCGTTCCCCCTGAACGAGGCGGCGATCACCGCGCGGCGCCTCCTCGTCGGTTCCCTCGCGGTCGCCTTGCCCGCCTCCCTCCTGGGGACCGTGGGCTGGACCCTCCTCGCCCTTCCGGAGCCCTCCCTCGTCCTCTTGCCCGCCCTCCCCTTCTTCTGGGGCACGCTGTCCGTCGTCGCCGCGATCGGCCTCGTCTACGCGGCCCGCGAGCTGTCGTCCGAGCGCATGGCAGTCCTCGCGGGCGTGGGCTGCGGCGGGGTCGTGGCGATCGCGCTGTCCGCGGCGGGCTTGGCCCTCGCGGACCCCGTGGGGACCGTGGGGAGCGCGCGTCTTGCGGTGGATCTGCTCCTCGTCGGAATGGCCTTCGTCCTCCTGGCGATCGCCTTCGAGCGGGACCCGTGGGCGGCCCGCCCGCGTCGGCCTACGTGACGCGTTGACATCGTCTTGACAACAAGCTTATCCCCTGGCAGGCTCGATGCGCGGCCTCGCCCATGGCGGGATCCTTCCCCCACCCGCGCAGGGCCACCGTGCATGCCTCGTGGCCTCGGGAGCTTCATCGAGCCGCGCTTGTTTTCGGGGCCGCCGGAGTGGTCTACTGGCTCTCCTTCGTCTTCGATGGGACGACCCTCTGGATCCCGACGGTGGGCATGCTGTATCTCGGCCTCTTCACGGCGTGGATCGCGGTCGTCTTGAACGTGGCCGCATGGCCGGCCCTCTGGTCCGGGCTGCGAGAATTGGAGGCCCGCCAGCCCGGGGACCACAGCCCGGTGATCGCCTTCCGCGCCTTCGCCCTCACGATCGTGCTCGTGCTCGCAGGGATCGTCGTCCTCCCGCTCCAGTACCACACGGTCGCCTCCACGGAAGCGTGGATCCTGGTCCTCTACCTGTCCGCGTTCCCGTTCCTCGGATGGACCTTCGTGCCCGTCCTCGCCCTCCATGGGATCCTCTTCGGGCGGGTCGCAGGCTTCCTCACGTCCCGCTATCGGCTCATGGCCCATGCGGGCGTCCTGTGCCTGTTCGCCGTGGCCGCGGTCACCGTGGCAGTCATCCTCCAGAACCCGGACGCCACGATCTTCGTCCGGTCGTGGAGCGTCGGTCGTGGCATCCTCCCGGCGGTCGCCGCGGCAGGATACCTCCTCATCGCCTACGGGATGACGATGCACGCGCTGCCGCAACCCAAGCCCACGCGCGGATGGGGCGCCGCGATCACGCCGCAGCGCCACGGCTGGTGACCCTCAGCCGAGCGCCCGCTTCAGGTCCTCGATGAGGTCTTCCGGGTCCTCGATGCCGACGGAGAAGCGTACGAGCCCTTCCGTGATGCCCTGTTTCCTCTGCTGCTCCACCGGGACGCTCTTGTGGGTCATCGAGGCCGGGTGCTCGATGAGCGACTCGACGCCACCGAGGCTTTCGGCCAAGGTGATGACCTGGAGCCGGCGCAGGCGGTCGACGACCCCGGCGGGCTCCTTCAATTGAAAGCTGACCATGCCGCCGAAGCGGCGCATCTGCTTCTTGGCGATTCCGTGGCCGGGATCGTCCGGCAGGGCGGGGTAGTGGACCTTGGCGACGGCCTTGTGGTCCTTCAGGAACGTCGCGATCCGCTCCGCGTTGTCGCAGTGCCGCTCCATGCGGACGGACAGGGTCTTGATCCCCCGGAGCACGAGCCAGGCATCGAATGGACTGGGGATGGCGCCGAGGGCGTTCTGGGCGAACTTGAGCTTCTCGAAGAGTTCCTCGCTGCTCGTGACGAGGCCGCCGCCAAGGACGTCCGCGTGGCCGCCGAGGTACTTCGTCATGCTGTGCACGACGAGGTCCACGCCCAGGGCGGTCGGGTTCTGCAGGGCGGGCGATGCGAAGGTGTTGTCGCACACGCTGATCGCCCCGTGGGCCTTCGTAATCACCGCGAGTTCCTTCAGGTCGACGATCTTCATCAGGGGGTTCGTGGGCGACTCCATCCAGAGCATCTTCGTCTCCGGGCGGAAGGCGTCCTCCACGTCCACGAGGTCCCGCAGGTCCAGGAAGGTGGACTCGATCCCGTAGTTGCTCATGAACCGCGTGAAGATGCGGTACACGCCGCCGTAGCAGTCGTCGCTCACGACGACATGGTCCCCATTCTTCAGGAGCGTCAACGCGGTCGTGATCGCGCCCATGCCGCTCGAGAAGGCAAGGGCGTGCTTCGCGCCCTCGAGCGCGGCGAGGCACTCCTGCAGCACGGACCGCGTCGGGTTGGCGCCGCGGGCGTACGTCAGCTCGGACTGCTCCTTCTGGGAATAGGTCGAGGTCATGTAGATGGGCGGCGTCACGGCCCCGGTCCGCGGGTCCGGGTCTTGGCCGGCGTGGATCGTTTTCGTCGCGAAGCGCATCGGGTTCCCCGCCCAGGGACTCCCGCCCGCCCGGTAATAGTTTTCCTAGATGCGGCCGGCGAGGTAGTCGATCACGTCGATGCGGGTGATGATGCCCTCGAGGCGGTTTTCCCGGCCAACGACGACGGCGGGCGTGCCGCGCAGCAGCAGCTTGTAGAGCGTGTCCAGATCCGCCCCGGGCTCGACGAGGGGGAAGGGCTTGTCCATGACCTTGCCCACGAAGTCGTCGTACATCTTCGGGTTCTCCAGGAGGGCTTTCATGAGGACCTCGTCCCGCAGGCTGCCCACCATGATGCCCGTGTCAATCACGGGGAGCTGGGAGATGTCGTATTGCCGGAACAGGTCCACGGCCTCGCGGACCTTGGATGCGATGTCGATCGTGAGGACCCGGGGGAAGCGCTTCTCCTTCGCCCGCAGGATCGCCATGAGCGGGGCCACGGGCTCCTCCAGGTAGCCCTGCTCCTTGAGCCATTCTTCGTTGTGGGCCTTGGAGAGGTACCGGGAGCCGCTGTCCGGGAGGAGGACCACGAGGATGTCGTCCTTCGTGAGGTCCTCGGCCACCCGCATCGCCCCCACGAGGGCGGCGCCGCTCGAGCTGCCGGCGAGGATGCCCTCCTCCCGCGCGAGCCGCCGCGTCATGAGGTAGGCCTCCTTGTCGGAGACCTTCACGACCTCGTCGATGTACTCGAACCACGTCGTCCCGGGGATGAAGTCCTCCCCGATGCCCTCGATCTTGTAGGGATGGCCTTTCATCCCATCCTTCTTATAAAAATAGTCCTTCAGGATGGAACCCAGGGGGTCCACGCCGATGACCTTGACCTTGGGGTCCTTCTCCTTCAGGTATTTCCCGACGCCGCTGATCGTGCCGCCGGTGCCCATGCCGCACACGAAGTGCGTGACCCTGCCGTCCGTGTCACGCCAGATCTCCGGTCCCGTGGTCTCGTAGTGGGCTTCGGGATTCGCCTGGTTCGCGTACTGGTTCGGGAGGGTCGAGTTGGGCGTCTCCTCGTGGATGCGCTCGGCGACCTTGTAGTAGGACTCCGGGCTCTCCGGCGGGACCGCCGTGGGCGTGACGACCACGCGGGCGCCGAAGGCCTTCAGCAGGTCGAGCTTCTCGCGGCTCATCTTGTCCGGGATCGTGAACACGAGGCGGTAGCCCTTGATCGCCCCGATCATCGCGAGGCCCATGCCCGTGTTCCCGCTCGTGGGCTCGATGATCGTGCCTCCGGGCCGGAGAAGCCCATTCTTCTCCGCCTCCTCGATCATCT
The DNA here is from genome assembly GCA_038046665.1 of Thermoplasmatota archaeon. GTDB lineage: Archaea > Thermoplasmatota > Thermoplasmata > RBG-16-68-12 > RBG-16-68-12 > RBG-16-68-12. The sequence goes on along the minus strand of JBBSVS010000135.1, from coordinate 4,237 downwards.
TCTGGCCGATGCGGTCCTTCACGCTCCCGCCCGGGTTGAACATCTCCAGCTTCGCGAGGACGAGGCACGGGACCTTCGCGGCGATCTTGGGGAGCTTGACGAGGGGCGTGTTGCCGATCGTGTCGAGGATGCTGTTGTAGTAGCGCATCGAGGCCTTCCTTCCCCCGTTAGGTCGTTCCATAGCGGGGGTTCCTATAAGAAAGTGCCCGGACCCTCCGGCCGATGCCGGGGGAGGGAGTCGAACCCTCTGGAAACCGATCTGCAGTCGGTCACATTAGCCGCTCTGTCACCCCGGCGTCCCGCGACCCATCTTGGCCATGGTACTTGATTCTTTTCGCGCGGGCCCTTCGGAGTGTGTCCGCACCGCCTGCAGCCTACGTGCTGAAAGAAGCTATTTATGGCGTGGGCCTCTTGCTCGCCCGATGGCGGAGCTCAAGACGATCACAGACACCGTGCACGGGACGCTCCGCCTGGAGCCGCTGACCCAGGACCTCCTGGAGACGCTCGAGCTGCAGCGGCTGAACTCGATCCGCCAGCTCGGGCTCACGTACCTCGTCTTCCCCGGGGCGAACCACTCGCGCCTCGAGCACTGTCTCGGCGTGGGCTATGTGGCGGGCGAGATGGCCCGCGCCCTGAAGCTGCCCGAGGAAGAACGCAAGCTCGTCCATGCCGCGGGGCTGCTCCACGACGTCGGCCATGGGCCCTATTCCCACACGCTCGAGCACGTCCTCAGCCGCGAACTGGCCGTGGACCACATGCATCTCACCCAGCGGATCATCACCGGGGACGACGACAACGTGGCCCCGGAGGACCGCAAAGCCTTCCCCAAGGTCCCGAGGATCCATGAGGTCCTCAAGAAGCACGGCGTCTCGCCCTCCTCCTTGGCGGCCCTCATCCGCGGGCCCGCGGAGGGCGGGGGCCTGTACGTCGACGCCCACTCGCGCAAAGCCGACCGCCGCTACCTCGCCCAGATCATCCACAGCCCCATGGACGCGGACCAGATCGACTACCTCCTGCGCGACGCCCACTACACGGGCGCGCCCTTGGGGACGATCGACTTCTCCCGCATCCTCCAGACCCTTCGCCTGTACAAGGGGCAGCTGGCCCTGGACCGCAAGGGCCTGCCGGCCCTCGAGGGCATGCTCGTCGCTCGCGGACTCATGTACTCCTCCGTCTACTTCCACAAGACCGTCCGCATTGCGGAGCAGATGATTGCCCGGGCCGTGGAGCGGTCCGAGGCGCCCATCGCGGAGGTCCAGAAGATGGTGGACCACGAGCTCCTCGCGTGGCTCCTGCATCAAGGGGAGTTCCAGCGGGAGATCGCCCTCCGCCTCCGATACCGGAAGCTGTACAAGCGCGTGGTCGCCTACGGCCGGGAGGACCTAACCGACGCGGCGAAGGGGACGCTCGCCTCGTTCAAGGATGCGGCGGAGCGGCGGCGCGTGGAGGACCGCCTCGCGAGGCGGGCCGGGCTGAAGCCCGGCCAGGTCATCGTGGACGTGCCGTTGCCCGAGCTCCTCGTGAGCGAGCCCCGCATCGCGAAGACCGAGGTCATGATCCTCGACGGCCGCGAGGCGAAAACCTTCTCGAAGGTGAGCACCCTCGGCCGCGCGCTGCAGCTGCGGCAGACCGTGGACTGGGTCGTCATGGTTGCCTGTCCGCCCGAGTCCGTCGCTCGCGTGCGGAAGGCCTGCGCGTCCTCCCTCTTCTGAGGCTCCTGGAAAAGGGAATACCCCTTTACCGGGAATCGTCCCATCTCGGTCCGTGGCCGCGCGGCATACGGTCGAGGACGAGCGACTTCTCGAGTGGACCTCGACCCGCCATCCGGAGCGGAGGCGTCCGACGGGCCGCGAACGCCACACGGTACCGAGCTGGTACGAATGGGGCTTGCGGGAGCTCGCGCGCGCGTTCTACGTCGTCGGCGTGATCGCGGTCCTCGTCTTCGTGCCGATCCAGATGGAGTACTCGTGGCTCCCGTATGGCCTGCCCGGGGTCCTCGACCCGACCCTCGTCGGAATGCTCATCGTGATCTTCGTCGTGGCGTTCATCCTTTTGGCCATCACCGGATACTTCTTCCTGTGGAAAGAGGGCGGTTGGGTCGACCGCGCGGTCGCGAGGCATCGCGAGACGCGGTATGCCACGTCGGACAAGGGCCGCGAGTCGTGAGGGAGACCGCAATCGGATTCGGGTGTTTTCCTCCATGGATTCAGCGGCACTGCCGATGAGTCTATGCGAATCGAGCTCGTTTGTAAAATCTGCGGACGTTCTTCGGACAAAGTTTAAATAGCGTGCGCCGGATACGAGCCCCCATCTTGCGGGATGGGATGAACTCGCGGATTCTGCAGGTGAGGATGACGTCATGAATTCGATGTTGGAAGACGTGCTAGCCCGCGAAGGAGGAGCCATCGCCTTCGAGGACACCCGAGTGGACTCTGAGCTCGAAGAGATGCTCAGCAAGATGAAGACGAACATCAAGATCATCGGGCTGGGCGGTGGCGGCTCCAACACGATCGCCCGCATCTACAACGAGGGGATCGTGGGCGCGGAGCTGTTCGCGTGCAACACGGACGCCCAGCACCTCCTGCACATCATCGCCCCCAAGAAGGTCCTCCTGGGCCGCCGGGTCACGAAAGGCCTCGGCGCCGGCGCCTTGCCCCAGATCGGCGAGGAGGCCGCCCGCGAGGCGGAGGATGAGCTGCGGACGATCCTCCACGGCGCGGACATCGTCTTCACCACCTGCGGCCTGGGCGGCGGCACGGGCACCGGGAGCGCCGGCTACGTGGCCCGCTTGGCCAAGGAGATGGGTGCGCTCACGATCGCAGTGGTGACGCTGCCCTTCCGGGGCGAAGGCAAGCTCCGCATGGAGAGCGCGGAGTGGGGGCTCGAGCGCCTGCGCGATGCGGCGGACACGGTCATCACGATCCCCAACGACAAGCTGCTCGACCTCGTGCCCCGCATGGCCCTGAACAACGCTTTCAAGTTCGCGGACGAGGTCCTCATGCGGTCCATCAAGGGCCTCACGGAGATCATCACGAAGCCCGGGCTCGTGAACCTGGACTTCAACGACGTGAAGACAATCATGAAGGGCGGCGGCGTCGCGATGATCGGCCTGGGCGAGAGCCAGGCCATGGGCGAGAACCGGGCCCATGAGGCGATCGAGGAGGCCATCAATTCCCCGCTCCTCGAGGTCGACGTGACCACGGCCCACGGCGTCCTGATCAACGTCACGGGCGGCAACGACATGACCATCAGCGAGGCGGAGCGCGTCGCGGAGGTCGTCCAGTCGAAGGTCAGCCCCACGGCGAGGATTATCTGGGGCGCGACCGTGGACCCGACGCTGGAGCATACCCTGCGCGTGATGCTCGTCGCCACGGGCGTCCTCTCGAAGCAGATCGTCGGCCGCCGAGACCCCGCCGAAGAGCGCGCGAGGGTGGGCATCGACGTCATCCGCTGAATCAGATTTCGTCACCTCGGGCGAACCGGTCGGGTGGCCTCGCGCCACCCGGAAACCTTTATTAGCGCCCCTCTTCTACCTGCCCTTCGCGGCCGCTTTCGTCCGTACACATCGTAGCCGGAGGCCCACATATGGACTCTATTGTCCGAGAAGTCGTCACCCGCTCCGCCGAGGAGCCCCGCATGCTTGAGACCCCGACGCAGGCCCTGGGCCAGGGCACGGAGGATGCCGAGCTCGAGCGCATCCTCGCGAGCCTGCGCACGAACATCAGGATCATCGGAATCGGCGGGGGCGGCTGCAACACGGTCGACCGCGTCGTCGAGGCGGGTATCGTGGGCGCCGAACTCTATGCGTGCAATACGGACGCGCAACACCTCCTTATCATCCGTTCGCCCCACAAGCTCCTCCTCGGCCGGAGGGTGACGCGCGGCCTCGGGGCCGGCGCGCTGCCCCAAATCGGCGAGGAGGCCGCCCGCGAGGCTGGCGAGGAACTCCACTCCGTCGTCCAGGGCGCCGACATGGTCTTCATCACCTGCGGCCTCGGCGGCGGGACGGGCACGGGCGGCGCGCCCGTGGTGGCCCAGATGGCCAAGGAGGCCGGGGCCCTGACGATTGTGATCTGCACCTTCCCCTTCCGCTCCGAGGGCGCGATCCGCGCGGAGAACGCGGAGTACGGCCTGGAGAAGCTGCGGAACTTCGCCGACACCGTCGTGGTCATCCCCAACGACAAGCTCCTCGAACTGGTGCCGCGACTGCCCATCAACGCCGCCTTCAAGGTGGCCG
>JBBSVS010000134.1:0-1732 GCA_038046665.1 Thermoplasmatota archaeon | reverse complement strand
AACACGGTGCTCGAGTCGCGGGGACCCGTGGCGGCCGCGGCCTCCACGTCGAAGTACGCGCCGTTCGCAGTCGCATAGGTCACGCTCGAGTCCACGGAACCGGTCTGGTCCGCCGCGAGGGTCATCGTGGTGACGAGCTTCGTGTTCACGGTCACGGAGACGGTCAGGCTGGACCCGAAGTTGTTCGTCACGTTGATCCGGAGGGTCGCTTGGCCCAAGCCTGCGCTGCCGAGCAGGTATCCGCCCACGCCCGAGATCAGGACGAGGGCGATGGCGCCGAGCGCCAGGAAGATGGGGACCGGGTACCTTCGGGGCGGCGGGGGCATGTAGACCGACGGGGGCTGGGACGAGGGTTGCATGGCGAGACGAAGCGGCAGAGGCCACTTAAAGGCCCTGGGACGCTTTTCGAAGGGAGAAACCGGACGCCCATCGCCCCGGGGCCGCGCCTGAGGTCTCCCCATGCACTGGAGGGCGCGCGGACCGGGCATGTCTGGACAGGGTGTGTGAATCTATTTTTCGATTTCAGCAGCTAGATTTCGATTCGACTCCGATGTCTCCGTGACGGGCTTCTAGCAAGGCGAGGTGCATGCCTCGGAATCCTGCGATCCGATAACCTACAAATAGCCTCCTCCCCATGGGCCGGGCGTGCTGGACATCCGGCTCATCCGGGATAACCCCGACGTCATCCGCAAGGACCTCGCGAAGCGCGGCGCCCCGGACAAGGCGAAGCTCCTCGAGGACGTGGTCCGCTGGGACAAGGAGTGGCGGGCGGCCCTCGCCGAGGCGGACGGCCTCAAGAAGCGCCGCAACGAGATCACCCGCGCCATCGCCGAGGCCAAGAAGGCGAAGAAGGACACGGCGGCCCTGCAGAAGGAGGCCTCGGAGCTCCCCAAGAAGATCGACGCCCTGGACAGGACCATCGAGGACCTCGGCGTGAAGGTCCGCAACGGCCTGATGCGGCTCCCGAACCTCCTCCACGAGAGCGTCCCCGTGGGCAAGGACGAGACGGAGAACGTCGAGGTCGCGACGTGGGGCACGCCGAAGACCTTCGACTTCGAGCTCAAGCCCCACGGCGAGCTCGTCGAGGCCATCGGCCTCGCGGACTTCGACCGCGCGCGGAAGATCGCGGGCGCGGGCTTCGTCTACCTGATGGGCGACCTCGTGCGCCTGGACCAGGCCTTGATGGCCTTCTCCCTGGAGTACATGGTCAAGCAAGGCTTCACCCCGGTCTTTCCGCCTTACATGATGCGGCGCGCGGCCTACGAGGGCGTCACGGACCTCGGGGACTTCGAGAACGTCATGTACAAGATCGAGGGTGAGGACCTGTACCTCATCGCGACGTCCGAGCACCCGATGGGCGCGATGTTCATGGACGAGATCCTGGACGAGGACCGCCTGCCCCTCCTGCTCACGGGGACGTCCGCCTGCTTCCGGCGGGAGATCGGCGGGCACGGCGTCGACACGAAGGGGCTCTTCCGCATGCACCAGTTCAACAAGATTGAGCAGTTCGTCTTCTGCCGCCCGGAGGACGGCTGGACGTGGCACGAGAAGCTCCGGGCGAACGGCGAGGCGATCTACCGCGCCCTGGAGATCCCCTACCGCGTGGTCAGCGTCTGCACGGGAGACATCGGGACCGTGGCGGCGAAGAAGTACGACATCGAGGCGTGGTTTCCGCGGCAGGGGGCGTACCGCGAGGTCATCTCCTGCTCGAACTGCACGGACTACCAGTCGC
>JBBSVS010000133.1:0-5561 GCA_038046665.1 Thermoplasmatota archaeon | reverse complement strand
CCCGTGGTTCTTGAAGATCAGGATGTACTTGAACCGCTTGTCCCGGATCAGGTCGAGGTACCGTTGCTTGTAGGCCGTGATCACCTCTTGAACCTGAAAGTCGCTGAAGTTGGCGAGGTGGCCGTCGTGCTCGGGGGACTCCACGATGATCTCGTGGGCTCCCACCCCGCTGACGCTGTGGAAGAGCTGGTTGACCCTCCGGTGGACCTCGCCCTCGCTCGTGAGTGCGGGGAACTTGTTCGGGACGCACCGGATCCACCACCCCGGGGAGTTCGGGGGACCTTCCCTCCGATACGCCAGCAGCTCCGGCGGCGTCATGTGCTCGTGGCCGTAGCAGAAAGGGCACTTCTCCGGGTCCGTGGGCGTGCTGCGGATACGGAAGTCCCCGGGGCGCTTCGAGCGGGCGGGGGAGATGACCACCCAGGTGTCCGTGACGTAGTCCTTCCGTAGCTCGGGCATGGGACGGCCTTGGCCAGATTCGGGCTCGGATGAGGGCCTCCGTATTTTAGGGTTCTGTCCCGGGAGCAGGATGCGAGAACGACCGCGGCGCGGGGTTTGTTCCGGCAGGAGGGGATTCGACATCCCTCTGACATCCGGCGACCGCGTGTCTCCGGAGAAACTTTCGGACCGGAGCGCAGTCGCTGGCGCCATCGCAGGGACGTCGAGGAGTCGCAAGCCGGCGACCTTCGGAGACCGGAGGTGCGCGCACCCCGCCGTCCCGGCGGTCGGGGGCTCAGAATTCTTTCGGGAAGCTGCGGGCCGTCAGCACGATGAGGTTGAGCGGCCCCATGAGTCGCATCGCGTCCGGCATGGAGCCGGCAAGGCGGATCCTGCCCGTCTGGATGAGCTGGTCGATTTCCCACTCCCCCTTGCATAGCTGGACCCAAGTCTTGTACGGCCCTTCGAGTCGGAAGTCGGCGGGCACTTCGGTCGTGACCTCCTGAGTCGACACCCTCCCGTCCTCGATGGAGATGAGGAAAGACTTCTGGCGATCGCTGGCCGTGCAGTTGATGCGGAGATGCTGGCCCTTCATCTGGCGACCCCAGTCCTCGTCTGCGTTCAGCCTGCGCGCGAGCTCTTCGAAGAAGCCGGCCGTGTAGAACTGAATCACCGACTGGGCCATGGTCCATCCGAGGCGGTCGGGGGCCAAATACCCTTCGTCTGTACCACATATTCCAATCGTATCGAGCACACGCGGCCTCCCGGCGTCCTTCAGAATCGGTAGAGGGTCCCGCCGCGCTGCACCTTGTTCGCGATGACGACGAAGGCGATGGACTGGGCGAGGATCAGGGTCGAGGCTGCGTTCGCCTCCGGCGTCGGGATGTGCTTGGACAGGGTGGCCCGGAAGAGCACGGGCAGGGTGTTCACCCCGCCGCCCTTGAGGAACAGCGTGACCACGACCTCGCTGAAGGAGAAGGTGAAGGATAGGAGGCCTGCAGACACAATCCCGGGCCAGATGTTCGGGAGGGCCACGCGGAGGAAGGTCGTGACCTCGTCCGCATCGAGGTTCATCGTCACTTCCTCGATGGACCGATCGAACTCCCGCAGGCTGACGATGAGCACGACGATGACGATCGGGATGCAGAAGGTCGCGTGCCCCACGATGATGGACGCGTACCCGAAGTCCCACGTCACCCCGAGATAGGGCCACAGGTAGGCCTCGTTCAGGAACCGGAGGAATCCTCGGACCTCGGCCTATCAGGTCACCCAATCCCGCAAGATCCGGCGCATGCCCCGTCGCAGGTGCTGGCTCACCGTGTTGCGGCTCAGGCCCGTGAGGTCGGCGATCTTCTGCAGGTCCGCGCGGGCGGGGATGTCGAAGTAGCCCAGGTTCCAGGCGAGGCTCAGGAGTTCCCGCTGGCGGGGCGTGAGGTCCGCGCCCGCCTCCCGGCCCAAGCGGATGCCCTGGCGGCTCTTCAGGCGCCAGCGGACGCCGAGCCCACCCAAGAGGGTGAAGACCTCCTTCTCAGTGGTGTCATCTGCGATGAAGGACAGGGTGGTCGTATCCTTGCGCAGGACGGTGGGCGTGGTCGGCGTGACGCCAGCCCCGAGGTCCTCGAGGATCTGCTCGAGGATGCCCGGGTTCTCCTGCCGCAGGAGGGCCACGAAGGTGCGGCCGTCCACACCCACCTGGAGGATCTCGAAATCCCGAAGGTGGTACCGCCGCCGAAAGGCTTCCCGCCTCCGGTGGATCTCGGCCTCGGACAGGGGCGGGCCGGATCGCACGATGCGGACGAGGAGCACGCGCTCGCGCGGTTGGAAGGCGTACACGTGCAGGACCTCGATCGACTCGTTGTGGACGAAGAAGGATCTCGGCACGAAGCCCGCTTCGAAGAGGGGAACCGAGGGCAGTTCCACCGTGACACGTCGCAACGGCATATGATTACCGGTAATCATCCGGCTACTAATAGGGTGTTGGTGTAGCGAGGAGGGACGGACATGGCCGTGGAAGCAGTGGCAGAGAAGGGACCTGCGGTGCGGCGCCTGCCGCAGGAGCCCTGGGAGAAGGGGATCGGACCCGGGATTGTCGACAAGAAGATCATGGGTTCGAAGGACAGTAACTTCATGCTCATGGGTATCGCGAAGATGGACCCCGGCGTGCATTCGCCGCCCCACCGCCACCGCTACGCCCAGATCTTCTATTTCCTGGAGGGCCGCGGCCAAGTGATCCTGGACGATCAGCCACCGATCGACGTCGGCCCGGGCGATGTGGTCCGCATGATTCACGCGGAGACGCACACGGTCGTCAATGCCGGACCGGGTCCGCTCACGCTCCTTGAAGTCCGCGTCCTGAGGAAGGAGCAGGCGGAGTGGGACTAAGGTAGAATGATCTCGTTGTGGGTCTGGTTCAAGGCGACGCAGCCCCACTCCTTCGTCGCCTCGATGGTCGGCGTCTTCCTTGGGACCGCGATCGCCTACGCGCGCACCGCGGCCTTCGACACCCCCGCCTTCCTCCTTACCCTGGCGGGCGTCGTGCTCCTCCAGGCCGCGACGAACATGAGCAACGACACGGTGGACTACCTGCGGGGGGTCGACGATCTCCCACCCCAGCTCGTGAGCCCCTTCACGGGCGGGGCCCGCGTGCTCCCGGAGAAGGAGCTGACCGTGCCGGCGCACCGCCGCGGGTGGATCGGCCTCTACGCCCTCGGAGGGATCATCGGCGTGGCCCTCGCCGCGACGCGGCCGAACGGGTGGCTCCTCCTGGTCCTGGGGCTCGTGGGTGGGGCCCTGGCGGTCTTCTACACCCTTCCGCCGTTCTCGCTCCAGTACCACGGCCTGGGGGACGTGACCGTGGGAATCATCTTCGGGCCCATCGTGGCCCTCGGCGCCTACGCGGCCCAGGCGGGCTCCCTATCCCTGGAGGCCCTGCTGGCCTCCGTCCCGTTGGGGATCCTCGTGGCCGCCTTCCTCTTCGTGAACGAGATGCCCGAGCACGAGACGGACCCCCGCGGGGGGAAGCGGACGATCCCCGCGCGGATCGGCCTGGAGCGGTCCTACCGCGTGTACGTCGCCCTCGTGGGCTCCGCGGTGGTCCTGCTCGTCGCGTTCGTCGCGGCGGGACAGCTCCCGTGGCCGGCCCTCCTCGGCCTCGCCTGCGTGCCCCATCTGCTCAAGTCGGAGCGGGTCCTCCGGGCGTACTTCCGTGAGTACCCGCGACACATACCCGCGAACGCGGGGACCATCCAGGCGGTGCTCTTCCTTGGGGCGGGCCTGACAATCGCGTATCTCCTCATCCGGGCGGTGCCAGGCCTAGGCTAGGATGGCGAGGACGAGCCCCGCGCCCGCAGCGACGTGGGCGAGGACCGTGAGGCCGATGCAGACCTCGAACCGTACGCGGCCCGCGACGGCCTTCGGCAGTGCGGCGACCGCACCCAGGGAGAAGGGAAGCGACACGAGGGCCAGGACGCGGCGCGGGTCCACAGCGAACCAGAGGACCGTGACGCCAATGGCGGCCCACAGCAGGCCGCTCAGCACCGCGGCGGCCGCGGGTTTCCCCAGGATCGTCACGGGTGTGCGCTTCGCCTTCGACCGGTCCTCCGCCTCGTTCGGAAAGTACCGGGAGAAGGAGATCGAGGCTGCCAGGAACCCGAGGACTAGGGAGGCGAGGAGGCTCTCGGTCCAGCCGGCGGTCCCATAGGCGACCGTCGCGCCGACCGTCATGATCGGCCCGAAGGCAAGGAACGTGGACATCTCACCGATCCCGCGGTAGCTCAGCTTCAGCGGTGGGGAGCTGTAACTCCAGGCGAGGACAACGCCCGCGAGGCCGAAGGCCAGAAGGAGCGGGCTCAGGGTGAGGGACACGAGGACGAGGCCTGCCATCACGCCGACCGCCATGCAGGCCCACGCGGCCCGCAGCACGGTCCGGGGTTTCCCCGCGAGGCCAACCGCGGCCCCGCTGTCGAAGGCGATCCAGGACCCCGCGGAGGACGGGGGCACGGAGCGGTCCTGGGCCTCGTAGTAGCCCTTGAGAAGGTTGGCCCCCGCCTGGATGCCAAGGAGGGAGATGAGGATGAGGACGAAATAAAGGAGGACGAAGGTCGATCCCGCGGAGACGGCCGCGGCGGTCCCGACGCACGCGGGTACGGCAGAGGCCTCGAAGAGGATCGCCTGGGATGCCCGCACCCACGCGAGGACCTTCATGGAGTCCGCCGAAGGGCCAGGCGCGGAAAAGGGTTCCGGTTTTTGCTCCCTTTTTAGGACTTAGTGCTTCTTGCGAGACGGCCGCGTCGCGCCTTCGAGGCAAAGATCCCGTGACCGTGAATCCGAGGATGTGGGCCGCTCGTCCTGCTGCTCGCGATCGCAGGCGGGTTCATCATGATGTCCTATGCAGGCAAGCCCTTCCCGCTGAAGTACCTCGGGCTTGGAGAGCCTGCCGTCTTCCTCACGTGGGGTCCGCTGATGGTCGGCGGCTCCTACTTCGTAATCACGGGCACGCTCCCCTGGTGGGTGATCCTCGCCTCCCTGCCCTACGCCCTGGGAACCACCGGCGTGCTCTTCGGGAAGCACATCGACAAGATCGAGGACGACACAAAGAAGGGCATCCGCACGCTGCCTGTGATCCTCGGAGAGAAGCGGGCTCGCGCCGCGTCCGTCGCCATCTTCGTCCTCATGTACGTCCTGGCGGTCGCCCTCGCCCTCGTGGGCATCCTCCCGTGGCTCGTGCTCCTGGTCTTCCTGAGCCTGAAGCAGGCCAGCCTGGCGATCACGGTCTTCCGCGAGCCCAAGCCCGCTGGCCCCCCGGAAGGCTACCCGAAGGAGTCGTGGCCCCTGTGGTTCGTGGGCTTCGCATTCCTCCTGAACCGCAATTACGGGAGCCTCTTCATGATCGCGCTCCTCCTGGCCGTGCTCTTGCAGACCTTTACCTCCATCCCGGTCTTCCTGCGTTTCTGAGGCCGCAGGCGGTGCGTTGAAGAGGCGGCGGTCGTTCCCGTCCCCATGGTCTCCTTCCCCAACCCGCGGTCTCGACCGCCCTACCACATGCACGACATGATCCTCGGCCAGCCCGAGTACGTGCGGGAGACGCTGTCCCGTGTGCGGCGGGCGGACGCCGCTTCGTTCCT
>JBBSVS010000132.1:0-4227 GCA_038046665.1 Thermoplasmatota archaeon | reverse complement strand
GAGCGGGGCCGAGGGCCCGAAAGGTTGCACGTTGTCATCCAAGACGAGCCGGCCCTGGGGCTTCTTCGTGAAGCCCACTTCGACCTCCGTCGACGCGGTGGACAGCGCGAGCTCCCGCGTCAGATCGACGATCCGGCCGCCCGTCTCCACATCCATGACGTGGACGCGGTGCATCCCCCGGACGAGTTGCGAGCGGAAGTTCACGATGTCCTCCAGGGTCCGCCCGATCCAGTCCTCCGGGGTGTCGAGGATCTCCGTATCCCCATGCACCGGCGGGACCAATGGGCCCACGTAGACCTTGGGGTACCCGAAGCGGCCGACGAACACCCCAGGCGGCGAGGCGCCGTCCAGATCGAAGCGGTCGATCGCGGGGGCCGTCCGCATCATGAAATCCCATCGGACGAGGATGGGGCAACGCTCCTTCCCGCAGAGGAGCTTCGCTCCCCGGCAGGAGATGCACAGCCCGCTCGCGATCGCGCGCTGCGTTGGCGCGTCGAACGCGGCCCGCAGGTCCGGGGCCGCCGGCCGGACGGGGAGGGCCATCATGGGCGAGGAAGCCACGCGGGCGTCCCTTTAAGAAGATGGCGGCGGGGTCCGCGAATCCGCGGACGGGAAGGATTATGGCCCCCTCGGGGACTTCCCCGGACCGTGACGGAACCCGCGCTGGCCCTGAGCACGGAGGACCGGATCCTCCTCTACCTGACGGACTTCAGGAACATGGAGGACCGCTACGTGCTCCCGCAGGCCCTGAGCCAGAAGGCCATCGCCTACGCGGCGGGCATCCAAGGCAAACATCTCTCCCGCTACCTCGACGAGATGGTCAAGGCCGGGTTGCTCACCGAAGCGAAGACCCACATCGAGGGCGAAAAGCAGCGGATGTTCACCTACTATCTCGCGCCCCGCGGCTGGGAGCGGGCCCTCGCAATCAAGCAGCGCCTCGCGACGATCCGCGTGCCCGTGAAGACGAAGGGCGGTGAGGTCCGCCAGATGACCCTCGAGGAAATCGACAAGGCCACCTCCGTGCACCTGAGCTTCGCGGACATCGTGCGGGAGGCGATGAAAGTCAACACCCTGGACCTGGAGTACTTGGAGGGAATCGACGAGCGCCGCAAGCGGGAGATGGACGAGCGGGTCAAGGACCTGGAGGACTACTCGCGTGCCGTCATGACGGCGTGGAAGGACGGCCGCGTGTCCGCAACGGAGCGGCTCCTCATCGACCAGCTGCGGGAACATCTGGGCATCACGAGGGAGGAGCAGGATCGGATCGAAGGCCAGGTCATGGAGGAAGTCCTCTCGAACCGCGCGGGCATCTATCGGGCCGTGGCCGCCGAGGCCGTCGAGCACCGTCCCCTGGACTCGGAGAAGCGGGAGATGCTGGAGGCCCTCCGGAAGAAGCTCACCCTGTCCAGCGAGGACTGCGCGAAGATCGAGGCCGAGCTGACCGGCGAGGCTTGATCAGCGCGCGACGAACAGCCGGTACTTCTGTGTCGGGTCGGAGATCTCCATCTCGATGCGCTTGGCCACGAGCTTCTCCGGATGGTGGACGCTCGACACGCGTTGCTCGAAGTCGGCGAAGGACTTGAAGGGGCCCTTCTTGCGCTCCTCCAGGATCGCCCACATCGTCTTCTTGCCCAGCCCCGGCAGGAGCTCGAGCATGTGGAAGCGCGTCGTGATGGCCTGCGCCCTATTGAAGAAGCCGATGAACTTCTCCTCCTTGCCCTTCACGACCTCCTGGACCACGAAGGGCAGCTCCTTCCGCGCCGCTGTCGTCAGTTCCTCGAAGCCCACCCGCCGCTTCACGTGGAGGATCTCCTTGCGCATCTCGATGTCCTTCCCGATGTAGACCTTCTGGCTGATCACCAGGTCGACGCCATCCTTGGGCACGAGCTCGAAGAGCTTGAACTCGTCCTCTCCGAGGGCGTAGGCCAGCGGTTCCCGGTGATACTTGGACTGGTCGGGATGACCTTGCGGTAAGTGGTCGAGGATGCGGGCGTAGTCTTCCATGCGGGTCGCCTCGGTCAGCGATGCTTCGCCACGATCTCCAGGACCTTGTCCGCATCCTCTTTGCTGAGGCTGAAGCGTTCCTTGGCAAAGATGGACCGCACTTCGTCCACGGTCGTCGGGAGCAGGTCCACGATCTTCGACGCGTTGGCCTGGGACATCATGGGGATCTCCATGATCTCCTTGACCATCGCGGGGGACTTCCCCGGATCCACCTTGGCGAACGTGGAGGCATGGGAGAGGGCGTACTGCTGCTCCGGGTTGAGCTCGCCCCGGGCGGCCTTTTCCTTCTCCAAGATGACCTTCAACTCTGCGAGGGACACATATTCCTCTTCCATGCGGAACACCTCCCCCTAGGCCTGCCTCAGGTGGTCCGGCAGGACGATTCCCTGCTTGACCCGCCCGCTGAACCTCACGTCAACGAGGTAGGCGCGGCCTCGCTTCCCGACGACGGTCCCCGTCATCCCGTGGAAGCGGTTGTGAGGCTGGCCCTTCTGCGTGCTGGAGTCAATGAGGATGGTGACCTTGTCGCCGGTCTCGAACTTCTGGAAGCGTCTCGTGATCGGGGAGAGCCCGCGCTCGCGCGGACCGCGGCGGTACTTCTGCCGCGTCTTCTCCATGATCCCTTTCGAGGCCTTGACCACGTCTCTCACCCGGTGTCGTGGATCTCCTCCACGTCCAGCTCGAGGACCTCGCACGCCACGCCCAGTCGTTCCGCGAGAGACGGATGCGTCCGCCCCTGGTCCCCGTGGACCAGCTCCTTGATGTAGGCGCCGGCCTCCGCGGTGATCCGGAGTTCCGCGAGATCCCCCTCGGTCCGGAGGACTTCCGCCCTCTTGACCGATCGATGCCTCGTGGTATCCGCTCGCCGGTGAACGACCCGGGAAGGGGTGCGTTGTGCGATGGGCTGGGCCTCCAAGATGAGCAACTCCTTCTTAAGCTTTGCTTCCTCGACAGGAGGGGAGAACCGCACGAGGACGCGGTAGGTCTTGTCCGCACGGTCCGCCTTGAGCGCGACGACGTCCTTCCGCTTCACGGGCTCGAAGCCGTCGACTTCGACCTGGCCGGACGCGTTGATGCGGTCCCGCGCGGCGGCGAGGTCGATGTGGCGCTTCTTCGGATCCTGGATCTCGACAATGAAAGGTCGGCCGCGGCCCAGCATGCGCGCGTCGATGTCCTCGCGGCCCATCCCGTGCAGGGCGTGCCCCGTGCCGCCGCTCTCCCGCATGACCTCCGCGGCGATGATCTCCTCCACGCTGGTGGGATACATCTTGCCCGTACCGTTGCATCGCGCGCAGCCCTTGCCCATGCACTTCTTGCAGGGCCACCGGGTCTGTGGAATCCCGCGCACGAGCTTGCGATACCGACCGCGGAGATAGAGCGGGTTCACCTGGAGGTCCACGTGGTCGAAGGACGTGTCGACGACCGCCGCGATGTCCGGATTCTCCAGATCCGGTTCTCTCCTCGTCAGGTCGCAGACGCGCTTGCCGACCTCGCGGTTCACCTCGGACTTGATCGGCTCCGGATGGGTGAGGCCGAGTTCTGACCACAGGGACTCCTCCCGCGCCTGGACCTCCGGATCCACCTTGGACCCGATGAGGAAGGTGCCGTACTCCCAACCTGCGAGCTTGTTCGCCACGAAGCGGGCGAAGTCGTCGTGGCGCTCGGCGAGGCCGCCGCAGAGCCAGCATGGCCCCGCGGGCACGCCCGCGGTCTCGCGGACCGCCCGGCCGCGATCCTCGTTCGTGTGGCCATGGCCCAGCTTGCCGAAGAGCCGGCCTAGGCAGGCGTCGCAGAGGGTGCGGCCGGCCAATCTCGTCCAGTCGACCTGCCTCGCCGCGTCGATGACCTCGTCCACGGGCTCCGCAAGGTTCGGGCGGCTTAAAGGTTCATCCCAGGCCAAGGAGCATGCCCACGAGGAGGTTCGCGAAGACGACGACGGTGATCAGCACGTAGAGTCGGTCCCGCTCGTCGACATAGGCGAGGACACTCAGGAAGACGCGGGACACCGGCGTGAGGATCATCAAGAGGACGCCGAGGCCGAGGAATCCGGCGGGGCTCAGGGTCGCGAGCTCCTGCCCGAGCTGGGACAGGTTCAAGGGCGCGCTGGGAAGGCCTGCGGGATTGAGGGCGCCGAGGGCGAACCCGGTCGCGATGAAGACGACCGCGAGCAGGACGCCGCCGCGGAGGACGTGGTAGATGAGGCGGTTTAGGCCCTCGACCTCC
>JBBSVS010000131.1:1693-2084 GCA_038046665.1 Thermoplasmatota archaeon | reverse complement strand
AGCGCGAGCCTTGCTTGGAGATGTGCCCGCGGCGGGTGTGCGCATCGCTCGAGCGCTCGGTCGGGGTGAGGCCGGCCCACGAGCACTGCTGGTCGGGCGAGCCGAAGCGGCCGATCTCCCCGACCTAGGCGAGCACGACGCAGGCGGTAGAGGAAGCCGATGCCGGGGATGGGCAGCAAGGGGCGGACGCGCGCCTCGCCGCGGAAGGCCGTGCGCAGCTCTCGGTCGAGCAGGGCGATCTCCTGCGTGATGGCGTCGACGAGCCGCAGCGCCGCGTCGACGCGGCCGCGGGTGACCGTCGGGAGCTCGACCTCGGCGAGGAAGCGGCGGCCCGCAGGTCCCAAGAGCGCTCCGATGGGCGGCTCGACACACTGCTCGGCCAGCAGCGCGT
>JBBSVS010000131.1:0-1683 GCA_038046665.1 Thermoplasmatota archaeon | reverse complement strand
ACGACGCACGGCGCAACCGGCTGTCGTCTTCCATCGGGCGAGGCGATCCAGCCCTCCGGGAGAAGGTGGGTGCGCAGCAGATGCGCGAGGGTCCGGGCGTGTCGACGCTGTCGTTCTTGACCCGGCCGGCGGAGATGGCCTTGGTCGCGAGCGGATGGGCCAAGGCCCGCTCCTTACATGGCATCAGGTCAGCGCAATTCAGAGGTCGACGGCGGAACAGCTAGGGAATTCGAGAGACAAACAAGGGGAGCGGGGCCAATCTCCCTTGAGAATCAGGTCAGCTTTCCTTCGACACGTCGAGGCTCGCACCCGACCCCTTCGCGTTCGGGGAAGGGTCACCGACGCGCGTTCTCTCGTCCGCCTCGGGATCCAAGGAGAGGGTAACGGGTCCCATCCCCGTCCGGGCCACCACATCGGCGATCAGCGTGGAACCTCCACCAGCAGGATCGAATACGAAGAAGCGGCATTGAGGTCCTTGGCGATCAAGGCGATCGTAGAGGAGTCCGCGTCGAGCCCAGCGGGCGTCGCATCGGTCAGCTGGTAGCGATACGCGGAGCTTGAGGTCGCCCGGTAGGCGAACAGAGCGTCGCCCCTCGGGGTCTGCCACGCGAAGAGCCCGCCCGCTCCTCGCGGGTCCTCACCATCGAGGCCTGTGGGGAGCACGCGGCGTCCGCTCGACAGCTCGACCATCTCGATCGGTCCGGACTGAAATCGCTCGGAGCGCTTGTAGGCCAACCACCCCCCGGAGAGCACTGGCTCCGAGGCGGGCCGCGAAGCGGGGACCGCCTGGTCCGCGCCGTCGACCCTGACCGCGGAGAGCCCCACTCCGCGCTGCCGACGCTCGAACACCACGAGATCCGAGTCGAAGGAAGGCCAGCCGAACGCCTCCTGCGCGGCCGCCCGCGCGAGGACGGTCAACTGGCGCGTGCGAAGGTCGATCACGGCGAGCGCCGGGTGTTCGCCCTCGAAGCGACCGGTCAGCGCGACGCGCGAACCTGAGACCGCGAACTCTGGCCGGTCCTCCAAGCGCGCATCCGCTGGCGCGCCGAGCAGAGCGGTGACCGGACCGTCCGGCAGGCGCGCGGCCAGGACCTGCCAGTCCGATATCTGCAGCCGGTCGGTGTACTCGGCCCAGACCGCCCACTCATCGTTGATTCTGAGCCATGCCATGATCCCCGCTGGCTCACGGGCGCGAGCGATGACCCGCGATTGTCCGGTGGTCCGATCGTACAGCACCAGGTCGTTCGGGACGACCTTGGGGTCGCCCCGCCGGAGGCCGGTCCAGGCGATCCACTTCGGCGAGACGGCGACCGCCCCAACGTAGCCGATGTCACGCTCGATCGTGACGGCTTGAAGGATATGGACGTCACTGGCTGTCGGTCCCGGGCTCGGGCTGGCGACGGCAGCGGACGCCGTAGGCAGGGGATCGGTCCGGAGCGGGGGGAGGCCCTCACCCTGGCAGCCGACGAGCGCGCTCACCAGGGCGAGGGTCGCCGCGATCCGACGAAGGGTTACCAGATGATCTCGTCCCACACGTTCGCATTACGAACGTGGTTGTTGTAGTAGGTGCTGAGCGCCACGGTCGTGTGATACCCGAAGGGGTTCCCGTTGGGCGAGGCGTTGGGCCCCGCCGAGTCACCGTACTGGATGAAGTTGCCGCCGTCGTTGAACGAGTTGATCCAC
>JBBSVS010000130.1:0-5374 GCA_038046665.1 Thermoplasmatota archaeon | reverse complement strand
GGAGAGTCGAATGCGGACGTGACCGCGGGCACCGCCGCGCTGATCATCGCCTCGGACCCCGCCTTCATCGCCCTCCTCGCGGTCCCGCTCCTCAAGCAGAAGCTGAACCCGGTCCGGGGCGCGGGCATCGCCGTGGCCTTCGCCGGCCTCGGGGTGATGATCTTCTTCGCCCACCCGGGGAGCGAGTTCCGATTCGCGCTGTCCGAGGGCGCCCTGGAGATCGTCCCGCCCGCGGTCTTCACCGCCTTCTACCTGGTCCTCGGCAGGAGGTACCTCGAGCGGTACCGCCCCTTCGTCTTCGTGGCCTACACGATCTTGCTGGGCACACTCCTCGCCCTGCCCGTCGTCCTGGTCTCCTGGTCCACCTTCATCGGGGATCTCGCGAACCTGACCTGGAGCGGCCTTTTCCCCGTGCTCTTCCTCGCCGTGGGCCCCACGTTCATCGCCTACGGGATCTGGTTCCGGGCCCTCGAGCGCATGCCCGCGGCCGCCGCAGGCGCCTATCTCTACCTGAGCACCCTGACTGCCGTCATCGGAGGGATCATCCTCCTGGGCGAGACGATCACAGAAGCCGCGATCCTTGGCGGTGCCATGGTCATCGGCGGCGTCGTCGTGGCCCAGCAGCTCGGGCGTCGCTGAAGGCAAGGTCTTTCAACCCGCGCACCCTCGGAGGTGCGGACATGTGGGTGACTCGACAGGTCACGATGCGAAACAAGGACGCGTGGATCGCGCTCTGTAGGGCCTCCGTGGGTCCCGACGACTACGTCGTCGACTTCTTGGACCACTTCCTCGGGCGGGCGATCACGTACGTGGCCCTGGACGGGGACCGCTTCGTAGGCACGATGACGTACACGGAGCTCCTCGACGGCGCGGCCTGGCTTTCGGCCGCCCGCACCCTTCCGGAGTATCGGGGGAAGGGCGTGGCCTCGGACCTCGTGCGATCCCTGGAAGGGCTCGCCGTCTCCCGAGGACGGAACGCCCTGCGGCTGTGGACCGCCGCTTCCAATGCGGCGGGCACCGCGACCTTCCGCAAGAACGGCCTGTCTGAGGTGGCCCGCTTCACGAGGATGAAGGCGGAGCCGTCACCGGAGACTGCAGCATCGCGCTACCGCCCGCTGCGGGCGGATGCCGACCTGCAGGCCGCGATCGAGGACTTCGGAATCCTTTCCCTCTCGCAGGGCTACGTGTCCTACGACTACGGGTTCGTCCGCGTGGACCGGGATCTCCTTCGCTCCCTGCAAGAAGCTGGGGCCCTCCTGGGATGGGACGCGCAGGTCGCGCTCGTCTCGGGTGCATCCGAAGGCTACGTGGAAGAGGTCCTCGAGGTCGAGCCTCTCGCCGGTAGTCTCGCGGCGCTCCTTGCGGAAACCCGGATCCACGCAAAGACCCACGGCAAAGCCCGCGTCGAGACGTTCCTGCCCCACGATCCCGCGATCCTCGAGACGGCGCGGAAGGTCGGCTTCACGAACATGGAGTGGGGCCAGGAGGCGATTCTCTGCGAGAAGAGGCTGGCGTGACCCCCGGGGCCCTCATCGGATGCGCTCGAGCTGGAAGGACCCGATCATGATCGTCTTGTTCGTGAACTTGTAGGGTATCCAGTCCCGCGTCTGGACCTCGCTCAGGCCGGCGACCTGCATCAGCGTCTTCTGCTTGTCCTGTTTGAAGTGCAGCGCGCCGTCGACCATGTGCTCGAGGGCCTCGATCGTCTGGTCCGTGTGCATGCCCCGCTCCAGGGCGAAGAGGCTGACGACCTTCGTCTGCCGAAGGCGGTTCACCATGCGTTGGAAGAAGTTGAGGGCGTCCCGCTCCTCGGTCTGCGTGAGGCTCGAGCTCAGCGTGAGGAAGGCGAGGCGGAAGTATGGATACTTCCCCTTGAACTCCTCGTCGAGCTGGTTGAGGATCTGGAAGATGTTGTCGAAGTCTGTCGGGCCGTTGACCCGCCAGACGTTCTTCTCCTTCACCGGTTTGCCGCCCGAGAGCGGCGACGTCGCGTCGATCCATCGCACGAGGCCGAGCTGGTCGTACTCCACGAAGGTCGGCAGGATCGGGGCCATGTCCTTCGCGATGTCGATGGGCACCTTCGTCGTCGTGACGATGATCGCGGGCACGCCCTTCTTCAGGCCTTCCGCGATGAAGTTCAGGATCGCGACCTCCTTCCCGACGAAGGCGGGGCCGACGACGAGCAGGTTCGAGTTGAACGGGATGCCGCCGTAGAGGAGGTCGTCCAGGCGTGGGGTGCCCGTCTTGACCTTCTCCGCCTTCGTCTCGACGGCGACGGCCTCCTCGGCGGCCTCCGTGGTGGCGCCCGCGGTCAGGTGGGCCTTGAGGGCTCCCTCCCGCATCTCGAACTCCTTCTCCTTCTGGTACATGCGCCGCTTGAACTCCTCTTCCCGCTCGCGCAGGCGGCGCTCGATCGCCTCGAGCTGGGCCTCCCGGTCCATGTCCCGCATGCCCGGCGTCGCCGCGGCGGCGCGCGCCTCGAGGGCCTTGTTCTCCATAGCGAGCTCGCGCAAGGAGATCTCGGACTCCTTCTCGTCGACCTCCTTGGCCTTCTCCAGGAGTTTGCGGTTCTCCTCGTTGAGCCGCCTGATCTCCGACTGGAGGTTCGCCTGCATTCCGGAGAGCTTCTTCTCCCGCGACTCCAGGGCCTCCGCGCGCTGGCGGATCTCCTCCTGGCTCGAGCCCGCGGCGGCCTCCCTCAGCTTGGCGTCCTTGAAGAGTTCCGCGTACTTCTTGACCTTCCCGTCGACCTGGCCCTGCGCCTCCTGGACGGCCTGGCCCTGCCGCTCGACCTCTTGGACGCGCTCGCGGATCGCGGCCTCCTGGTCGGACACGGCCTTCTCGCGGGAGACCATCTCGGACTCGCGGTCCTCGAGGATCTTCCGCTGGGCCTGGAACTGCTTCTCGATGCGGGTCGCGTTCTCGTACCGCTCCCTCAGCTGATTCTCCAGGGTGCGGAGCTCGACTTCCTCCGAGCCGATCTCCTTCTCCTTGGCGAGGATCTTCTGCTCCCAATCCTTCAGCTCGCGGATCCGCGTCGTATCCGCCTGGGAGTGAGTTGCTCCTAGCTGCTCCGACTTCATCTTGAGCTCGGACTCCTTGAGTTCGAGGTCCTTGGCGACCTTGAGCAGGACCGCGTCCTTCGTCTTGAGGCTCCGCTCCAGCTCCTGGAGGCGGGACTCTTGCTCGTCTATGGCCTTCCTCTTCGTCTCGAGGGCCCTCGTCGTCGAGGTCATCTCGATGGACGCCCGCTTGATCTCCTGCCCCCTCGAGGCGAAGGTGGCCTCGCGAGCGGCGACCTCCTGCTTCGTCTTCTCGATCTCCTGCTTCGCCGTGGCCACGTCGGCCTCGCGCAGCCGGAGCTCCTCGACCTTGGCCTCGATCTCGGCGCGGGCGGAGGCGACCTTGCGGTCCAGCTCGCGCAGGTCCTTCACGCCCTTCTCGACGGCGACCTCCCGCTGCGTCACGTCCGCGAGCTTCGTCTTCACCTCGGCCGCCTGGTCGTCCATCTCTTGCTGGAGGGCCTCGAGGTGCGCCTCTCGCCCGCGGATCGCGCGCTCCTTGTAGTCCAAGGCCTCCTTCTTCTTCTGATACTCCTGCTGGAGCTGGGCGGTCTTCGTGTCGTCCGCCCGCAGGATCTCGCGCTGGTACACGCTCGTGCTCGAGGCGATGATGTGCAACAGGGAGCCGGAGATCTCCGTCGTCACCGCGCCGGCGAGGAAGGAGATCATGTAGAGCTGCTTCCCCGTGGAGGTGTCCACGGAATAGCCGCCCAGGATCAGGAGGAACATGAGGATAGGGAGGACGAGGGAGAGGACGATGCTCCCCGCCTTCCGCGAGGAGAGGCCCTGCCAGGTCATCGCCATGGAGATGATCGCGAAGGGCACCCCGAGCACGGCGAAGGGGAAGATCCACGCGCGGTACCCCGCGAGGGGCGAGCCCGCACCGACCCAGAGGATGAGGAACGCCACGAGGAAGAAGAGGGCCATGCCCATAGTGCTCGCGACGAAGTGGCGCGCCAGGTAGTGCCGCTTGTAGGGCTCCCGCTTGAGGCGGACCGCGTCCAGGGATGCGTAGGCGCCCGCGGCCGCGGGGATGAGCCAGAGGGTGAAGTCGTTGTAGTTGCCCGGGAGGGAGGGGAAGGCCGGGTTGACGCTCATCGCGTACAGCAGGATCGCGTTCGCGACGAAGGCGACGGCCGCGACGATTCCGTACCCGTGGGCATGCCGCCCGAAGGTGAGTTGCAGGAGACCCTGCCGGGCCGCGATCGCCGCCTGCGACGGGCTCGTCGGCTTCACGGCCTTCGGATGCTCGTAGTTCGGGCGGAAGGAGGGCGGCCTGGCGGTCGGCTTCGTCGGTGGCCGAGTCATAGGTTTCCGGGACCGGGCCATGAGGCTACCCCGATGTCACTCCGTCGACAAGTGCGACCGACGAACTCGGCACACCCTATTTAAGACGCGCGGGCCAGATATCCTTACCGATATTCTCGTGCTTGAGAGTATGACGCGGGTGCGTCATGCTCGCGGGCCGCGTCACGAATGCGGTGGCGTTAAATCGCGCGGACGCATGAGCCCGCTCGGTGGACTTGATGGTCAAGGTCGGAGAGGCGGCGCCGGACTTCCGGCTGTCCGCGGACGATGGAAGGCCCGTGTCGCTCCAGGATTTCCGCGGTAAGAAGGTCGTGCTCTACTTCTACCCCAAGGACGACACGCCCGGGTGCACGAAGGAGGCATGCAGCTTCCGTGACAACCTCGCCCGCGTGACGACGAAGGACGCGGTCGTCCTCGGCGTGAGCCGCGACGACACGGCCAGCCACGTGGAGTTCAAGGACAAGTACCACCTGAACTTCCCGCTCCTCAGCGACGACTCCGGGAAGGTCACGGAGGCCTACGGGGTCTGGAAGAAGAAGAACCTGTACGGGCGCGAGTTCATGGGGATCGAGCGCACGACGTTCCTAATCGACGAACGCGGAAACGTCGCAAAGATCTGGCCCAAGGTCAAGGTCGAGGGCCACACGGACGAGGTCCTCGCAGCCCTGTAACGCGACGCAAGGTTCATCTCCGGGCGTCCCATCCGAGCCTCGAGGCCCATGATCCCCGCGAACGTGGCGCCGCCGAAGACGATCGTGATCGAGTATCCCGGCGCCGAGAAGAGACTCCGGGAACAGTACGTGTACCAGGTATACCTCTCGCCGGCGGAGATGGAACGGAAGAACATCGTCACGGGGAACCGCCTCGTCGTTCGCTACAAGGACGAGGTCGTGGGCGAGGCCCAGGCGATCCTTGTCGAGAAGACGACTCTTGAGAAGCTCAGCGCCTACGACGCGATGTCCGCGGGCTACGAGAACCGCGAGGCCCAGAGGAAGCACCTCCTC
>JBBSVS010000129.1:0-5231 GCA_038046665.1 Thermoplasmatota archaeon | reverse complement strand
CCAAGTCTCTCCTCGGCAAGGACGTCTACACGGGTGCCGTGAAGCTCCCCGGCTCCTCCGACGTCGACGAAGTACGCTGACCTCCTCCACTTTTTTTCCCCAACCTTTTTCCTTTTCCCTTTCCTATCGGGTCAGCGTGAGCACCCACCGCCCCCGGTACCGGTACATCGTCTTCCGCGTGGAGGGCCCCCGGGCCTTCTCCCGGGAAGATGTGCTCGAGGCCTTCCACCGCATGCCCGACCGACCGTGGCTCGTGGACTTCCGCGGGGGCGAAGGGCTCGTGCGGGCCACGAACCTGGACCGGGACGAGACGATCCGCAGCCTCACCGCCCTCGACGTCATCGCCGGGGAGCGCGTGCGGGTCACGACGCTGGGCACCTCGGGCACCATCCGGAGGGCGCGGGAGAAGTATCTGTCGTGATTCTCTTGGCTAGCGCTCCAGCACAAAAGAAGCCTTATAAGTGACGGGTTTATAGTCGGGCGCAGAGGGACGTTATGCAACCCGGTCAAATGGCCTACGATAGGGCGATCACGGTCTTCAGCCCCGACGGCCGCCTCTTCCAGGTCGAATACGCTCGCGTGGCCGTCACCCGAGGGAACACCACGGCGGGCCTGAAGTTCAAGAACGGCATCGTCCTCATGGCCGACAAGAAGATCGGCTCCCGCCTCGTCGAGACGTCCTCCATCGAGAAGATCTTCCAGATCGATGAGCACATCGGCGCGGCGACCTCCGGCCTCGTGGCCGACGCGCGCGTCCTCGTGGACTACGCCCGCCTGGTCGCCCAGATCAACAAGGTCACCTACAGCGAGAAGATCGGGGTCGACCTCCTCGTCAAGAGGATCTGCGACTACAAGCAGAACTACACCCAGTACGGCGGCGTGCGCCCCTTCGGTACCGCGTTGCTCGTGGCGGGCGTGGACGACCTGGGCACGCATCTCTTCGAGACGGACCCCAGCGGAGCCCTCGTGTCCTACAAGGCCGGGAGCATCGGCGCGGGCCGCAACACGGTCATGGAGCTGTTCGAGGAGAAGTTCAAGGACGGCATGAGCCAGGACGAGGCCGTCGGCTTGGGCCTCGAGGCGCTGCAGAAGGCCTCCGAGGGCGAAAAGCTCGACGCGAAGGCGATCGAAGTCGGCCTCGTCGTCGAGGGTCAGAAGTTCCGCCGGCTGACCGAACCCGAAGTGGGTTCCTACCTGTCGAAGCTGCCGGCCGCCGCCTAGGCGAGCCCATGCCCAAGGAGCTCCGCTCGGACCGTCGCGACGACCTCTTCAAGGAATATGTCATTGCCCGCGTGGAGAAGGCAGGCGAGAAGTTCGAGGTCCTCGTCAGGCCCGACGCCGTCCAGAGGCTCCGGGACGGCAAGGACATCGACCTGATGGCGGAGCTGGCCATCGACCAGATCTTCCGGGACGCCCACAAGGGATCCAAGGCGTCCGAGGAGAAGATGCAGGAGTTCTTCGGGACGGTCGAGCCCCTCGCGGTCGCCCGCCACATCGTCAAACACGGCGAGATCCAGCTCACCACGGAGCAGCGCCGCCAGATGCTCGAGGCGAAGCGCAAGCAGATCGTCCAGTACATCGCGGCGAACGCGATCAACCCGCAGACCGGCGCGCCGCATCCACCCCAGCGCATCGAGATCGCGATGGAGGAAGCGAAGGTCCACGTGGACCCCTTCAAGGGCGTGGAGGAGCAGGTCAAGGACGTGATGGACGCCCTGCGCCCGCTCATCCCCATCCGCTTCGAGAAGGTCAAGATCGCCGTGCGCCTGAGCGCGGAGGACAGCGCAAAGTGCTACGGCGATATCAAATCCTTCGGGTCCATCCTGAGGGAGGAGTGGTCCCCGACGGGCGCGTGGATCGGCGTCGTCGAGATGCCCGCGGGGATGCAGACGGACTTCTTCGCGCGGCTCAACGCAAAGACGAAGGGCAACGTCGAGACGAAGATCCTGAAGCAGGACCAGAAGGTCTGAGCACCCTTCCGTCACCCAAAGCCTCAAGTAGCCGCCTAGGTTTCGACGCCCTTGCGTGAGAGAGAGAATTCGATGGAAGGAAGTGGCGCGTCGCTTCGCCAGATTGTCATTCCTGGCGAGGCCGTCGGCGGACCTGGGCTGAAACCGGGTCCCGGGACGTTCAAGTCCGGAAACCAGATTCTGGCGGCCCAGCTTGGGGTAAGGTCCGAGCAGGACGGCAGCGTCAGCGTCATCCCGCTGAACGGGCGCTACATCCCGGAGCGCGGAGACGCGGTCGTCGGTGAGATCACGGACATGGGTCCGTCCCACTGGCTCGTGGACATCAACGCCCCCTATCCCGCTCCCTTGCACGCGACGGAATCGCCCTGGCGGGTCGAGTTCGGTGACACGGGTCGGTACATGAAGGTGGGAGACGCCATCCTCGCCTTCGTCCTGAGCGTCGACGAGATCAAGCGCATCCAGCTCACGATGCAGGACCGGGAAGCACGCCGGTTGCAGGGAGGCATGCTCGTGGAGATCTCGCCCACGAAGGTCCCTCGGGTGATCGGAAAGCAGGGCAGCATGATTTCCATGATCAAGGACGCGACCCGCTGCCGGATCTACGTCGGCCAGAACGGACGCATCTGGATCGACGGGAGCGACGCCGATGCGACGGTGGCGACCCGCGCGATCCGTCTCATCGAGGAGCGGGCCCAGGCCTTCGGGCTGACGGAGGCCGTGCGGGATCTCCTGGAACGGGAGATCCGCGAGCGCCGAGAATCCCCCTGAGGGGAGGAATCGAATGGAAGACATCGAGCACATCGAGAAGGGAATGAAGTTGATTGACGACAAGGGCGTCCGCCTGGACGGCCGCAAGTACAACGAGCTCCGGCCGATCCGCCTCGAGGCCGGCGTGCTTCGCCGCGCCGACGGGTCCGCCTACATCGAATGGGGCGGGAACAAGGTCCTCGCCGCGGTCTACGGTCCACGAGAAGCCCACCCGAGGCATCTCCAGGACCCCGCGCGGGCCCTCGTCCAGTGCCGCTACAACATGGCTCCCTTCAGCGTCTCGGACCGCAAGCGACCGGGTCCGGACCGCAGGTCCGTGGAAATCTCCAAGGTCATCTCCGAGGCCTTCAGCTCCGTCGTGTTCAAGGAACAATTCCCCCGCACCTCCGTGGACATCTTCATCGAGGTTCTCCAGGCCGATGCAGGCACGCGTTGCGCCGGCCTGACGGCTGCCTCCGTGGCCCTCGCCGACGCAGGCGTGCCGATGCGTGACTTGGTGACGTCCTGCGCCTCCGGAAAGATCGGTGGCGTCGTGTGCCTCGACCTGAACAATGTGGAGGACAACTCCGGGGACGCGGACTGCCCCATGGCCATCGTGCACGGCACGGGGGAGATCGTCCTGCTCCAGATGGACGGCCACCTGTCGTACGAGGAGTTCCAGAAGGCCATGGACCTGTCCATCAAGGCCACGAGCCAGATCTACGAGTTGCAGCGGGACGCGCTGCGCCGCCGCTATTCCGTCACCCTCGACGAGATCCTCAAGGAGCCTCAGCCGGCGCCCCCGACCCCACAGGCCCCGCCGCCGGAGCCCTTCGAGGAGCCCGAGCCCGCGAGCGACAGCGACTTCGGACCGGAGGGGATCTGATGAGCGAGGATATCGTCTCCGACCTGATGCGGGCCTACGTGTACCGCCTCGCGGAGAAGAGCGAGCGCGTGGACGGTCGGGCCTTCGACGAGCCCCGCAAGATCACGATCCAGCGCAGCTTCGTCAAGACGGCACAGGGCAGCGCTCGGGTGAAGCTCGGCAACTCCGACGTCCTCGTCGGCATCAAGATGTCCGTGGGCGAACCTTATCCCGACACGCCGAACACGGGCGTGCTCTCGACGAGCGTGGAGATGGTGCCCCTCGCGTCGCCTACGTTCGAGGCCGGACCGCCGCGGCCCGAGGCCATCGAACTCGCCCGCGTGGTCGACCGCGGGATCCGCGAGTCGAAGATGGTGAACACGGAGAAGCTGTGCATCACCCCGAAGGAGAAGGTCTGGATCATGTTCATCGACATCCACGTCCTGGACTACCACGGCAATCTCTTCGACGCTTCCTCCTATGGCGCGGTCGCCGCACTGGCCGGCACCACGGTCCCTGCAAAGGCGCAAGGCATGGGCGAGGACTTCCCGCTGCCCGTGGACCACTGGCCCGTGAGCGTGACCTTCGCGAAGATCAAGGACGTCATCCTCGTGGACCCGAGCTTGGACGAGGAGCGCATGGCCAACGCCCGCCTCACCGTGACCACGGATGAGAACGGCGACATCCGGGCGATGCAAAAAGGCTTAAGTGGAAGCTTCACTTACGACGAGGTCAAGCGGATAATCGAGACCGCCCAGAAGGTCGGTCGCGCGATTCGTCCGCAGCTTCAGTCCTGAGGTCGTTCATGGCCCGTCGCACCCGACAGGCAGGCGTCGTCGGCCGCTTCGGCCCGCGTTACGGCGTGCGCATCCGCCGCCGCGTGCAGGAAATCGAGGAGGGCCTACGCCAGAGGCAGCTCTGCCCGAAGTGCCAGGCTGTGGCCGTGAAGCGCCGCGCCTCCGGCGTCTGGGCGTGCCGCCACTGCGGCCACGTCTTCGCCGGCGGCGCCTATCGTCCGGTGATCACGACCTCCTTCAAGCGGGAGCTCGCACCGGAGAAGGAGGCGGCCGAGGAGCCCGAGGCCAAGGAGGCCTGAACGTGTACAAGTGTGCCAAGTGCCTCGAGCCCATTCGGACGAACATCAACACGGTCGGGATCCAGTGCGAGCGGTGCGGCTCCAAGATCTTCTACAAGGAACGCCCGAACGTGAAGAAGGTCGTCAAGGCGCGGTGACCATGCAGCGCGCCACGATCCACCTCGACGGTCCCGAGGCCCCCGTGATCCGCGAGGCCCTCGCCCCCGAGGCGGGCCGCGACGTGCCCAAGGCCCGCGTCCGCGGCCTCGGCACCGCGCGCCGCGTGTCCCTCCTATTCGAGGCGGACGACACGAGCGCCCTCCGGGCCGCGGTGAACTCGTATCTGCGCTGGGCGGACGTCGCTGCCCGCGTGCGTCGTGAGGTGAAGCCATGAGCATGAAGGAAATCTCGCCCCAGTTGCAGAACCAGATCGCCCAGTACCAGCAGCTCCAGCAGCAGCTCCAAGTCCTCGCATCCCAGCGCCTCCAACTCGAGGCGAAGCTGCGGGAGATCGAGGGGACCCTCGAGGAGCTCGGCAAGATCTCTCCGGACACTCAGGTCTACAAGAGCATCG
>JBBSVS010000128.1:0-15132 GCA_038046665.1 Thermoplasmatota archaeon | reverse complement strand
ACGGGCCAGGGTCTGGCGCTCGAACTGACGGAGGAAAGGCTCGATTCCCTTCTCCTCCTGGTACGTGGGCACGACCAGCGAGATGTTCACGGGGCGCCTCCCATCCGGTCCGCCAGGGAGAAGGCCCTCAGGATGACCTGGTCCGTGTTGATGTAATCGAACTGGCCGAAGCGGCCCAGGAGGCGAAGGCCGATCTTGTCCATGTAGGCCTTCACGAGGTCCAGGTTCCTTCGGTGGTCCCGGTCGAACACCACGTAGGCGTATCGCGTGCGGGCGACGCGGGAGAAGCAGACGTCCGCCCGTCGGAAGACGCCCAGGGCGTCCGCCTTCGATACGACGTGCTCCACGAGGGCCTCGTCCTCCGAAGACCACACGGCGTCCCCCGCGTCGCACGTGATTTCCGCGACGGCCGAGCTCGTGCCTTCCGGCGACACGCGGTCGCTGAAGTTGCTCGGGAAGGAGATGCGGTTGAACCAGCCGTCCTCGGCCGTGGGGAAGTAAACCCAGCTGAACTCGTTGAGCTTCGGGCGGTTGACGCCTACCATGACGGTGACGAGGGAGCGGTGGGCGAGGGCGTCGGCGGCCGCGCGGACGTCCTCCGGGACATCCGCAAGGGCCTTCACGAGTTCGGGGATGGGGATCGTGGCCACGAGCTCGTCGTACTCCCGCTCCTCGTGCCCGTCGCTCACGAGCCAAGCGTCGCCTTTCCTGCGGACGGAGGTCACTGCAAAGTCCGTGCGGACCCGGGGGACCTTCGGGAGCACGCCGCGGATGAGGCTCTCGACGCCGCCCTCGCGGGGATACAGAAAATGCAGCTGGTGCATGTAGCCCTCCGTCGGGACGCCGAGGCTCGCCTTGATCACGTCCTCGAGGGGCGGGTCGGGCACGCGGCCCTCCACCCACTCGATGCCCATCCCGTCCGCGGGCGTCTTCCAGATCTTCTCGTTGTACGGGAGGAGATACGCCTCCGTGATGCCCTTGCCGAAGCGGTAGTACATCCACTCCTTGAAGTTCGTCGGCTTCGGCGCCGCGCCGGTCTGGCGGGCCACGTACGCAAGGATGTAGCCGAGGACGCACGCCAGGTTGTCCTCGATCGGCAGCTCGGAGAGCCCGTTCTCGAAGGGATACTTGACGTACCGGCCCTTGTAGAAGACCTTCGTATTCCGCCGCCGGCGGGAGACGTTCCCGGCGAGGGTTTCCTCGTAGAAGGCCATGGCCCTCGCGTCCCGAGAGAACAGGACATGGGACCCATGGGGGTCGAAGGTGAATCCATCCGCGGTGAGGCTGCGGCACAGCCCGCCCGGGCGATCGTCCTTCTCCAGGACCTCCGCGTCCGGGAGGCGGGAGCCGAGGACGAGGCCCGAGAGGCCGCCGCCCAGGATGCCGATCACAGGCGGTCCAGAAGGTCCCGCCGTATTAATCCCTAGCGGGGCTCACGCGGTGACGAGGCGCTCGTACACCCGCTCGAGGCGATGCGTGCACCTCTCGACGGAGAATGGCAGCGCGCTTTCCCGCGCGGGCTCGCGCATCGCGTCCCGATGCTCGAGGCACGAGAGGATCGCGTTCGCGCAGCCCTCCTCATCCGTCGGGCTGAACAGGTAGCCGTTGACGCCGTCGTGGACGAACTCGGGGATGGCGCGGTAGTTCGCACCCGCCACGGGGCGCCCGGAGGCGAGGGCCTCCAGGACCACGAGACCCTGGGTCTCGAACTTGGAGGCGATCGCGAAGACGTCGGACGCGGCGTAGTACTTAGGTAGGTCCGCGTCGGGCACGAATCCGGTGAAGATCACGTCCCCCGCGAGGTCCATGTGCCGCACAAGGTCGTAGTATTTCTCCATATATGGGCCACTGCCGACCACGAGGAGCTTCGTGTCCGGGTTGGCTTCCTTGACGCGCGGCAAGGCGTGAATCAGGGTGGCGAGGTTCTTCTCCGGGGCGACGCGGCCCACGTGCAGGATCACGTCGCTGCCGTTGAGGCCCCATTTCGTCCGCACGCTCCGGCCGGAGACGTCCGGGCGGAAGCGCTGCGGGTCGATGCCCGTCGGGATCACATCCGTGATGGACGCGTCCGGGGAGAGGGCCATGATCTCGTCGAGGATGGCGCGGCTCGGGACGACGACGCCCTTGGACTTCTTCAGGAAGACGCGCAGGTAGAGGCGCAGCCCGCGCTCGAGGACGTGGAGGTTGATGCCGAAGGGCGAATAGAAGGGCAGGGTGTCCTGGATCATCGTGTGGAACGTCTGCACGCTCGGGATCCTCGCCTGCCAGGAGGCCCAGAGGCCCTTGATCCCCACGAAGCCCACGCCGTGGATGTGAATGACGTCGATGTCGAGGTCTTTGACCAGGTCCACCTCACGGCCCGGGAACACCGCGAGGCGGTACCCGGGATAGTGACGGAACTCCTTCGCGCGCACGTAGATGGTGCCCGCTTCCTTCGTGCCCCGGCGCTTCGGGTCCTCCGGCGCGAACACGACGACTTCGTGTCCGTTCGTCTCGAGCTGACGCCGCGTCGTGAGGACGGATGTGACCACGCCGTCCACGGTGGGAAGGTAGCTGTCGGTGAACAGAGCGATCTTCATGGCTTCCACGCCCGGGCCAGGCGGCGAACCTTACGGACCACATCCTCCGGATTCCGGCCCAGCACGCTCATCATCGTCCCTTCGCGATCCTTCCCGGCGTCGACCACGACGTCGGGGGCCACCCCTGCCGCCTTCACCACCCGCGGCGCGAGGACGAGTCCTCCGATCCGCAGGCGTCCGGCATTTCTCGTTTTCAGCTTTAAATGTATCGCGGCACGCGTTTCGGGGTCTTTCCCAATCGCCGCCAAGAGCGTGTTCGACACGGATGGAGGCGCTCCGAACGAGGCGGAACCCGTGGGTTCGAGCCGTCCGTCCGCCTTCGCGACACGCAACCGCACGATCGCGATGTCCTCCTCGCGGGCTGCCGACGGCAGCGCGTACGCGAACTCGACGGTCCCCTTCCCCTGGAAGGGAGTGGGGGCCGCCCGCGTCAGCTCGGACGCCGCTTCTTCCAAGGCGTGGGCCACAGAGAAGCGGTCTGGGCGGTACTGTGAGTTGATGATCTCGACGCCACGGCCGGCGCGGTACGAGGTGAGGAACCCCGATGCCACGCGGTGCCGCCCTGACTCAACCGCCTCGAGGAGCGACTGACCGAGAGCGAGATACCCCGCAATCGAGGCCGCGAGGGTGCATCCCGCGCCATGGAGCTCCTTGTCGTACCGATGGCCTCCCAGGTGACGCAGGCCTCGACCGTCATAGAACACGTCGACGAGCTTCCCGGCCACGTGGCCCCCCTTCACCAGGACGCTTCCAGCCCCGAGCTTGCGGATTGCGCGGGCCGCCTTCTCCATGTCCTCGACGCTTCGGATGGAGAGTCCCGCCAGGCGCTCGGCCTCGTGGCGGTTCGGGGTCACGACGGTCGCGCGGTCGAGGAGGCGGTCCACCAGGGCGTCACGGAAATCGTCTCGCTCCAGGCTCGCGCCGACGGTGGCAACCATGATCGGGTCCACGACGAGGGGGAAGCCCGTGTCGCGGAGTTCATCGGCCACGGTGCCCACAATCTCGGCGGAGTAGAGCATGCCCGTCTTCGCGCCGCGCACCTCGAAGTCGTCGAGGACCGCGCGGATCTGGGAGCGGATCTCTGCGGCGGGAAGAGGGAAGATGGACGTGACCGCGTGGGTGTTCTGGGACGTGACGCACGTGATCACGGACGTCCCGTGGACTCCGACCGCGGTGAAGGATTTCAGATCCGCCTGGATCCCCGCGCCGCCTCCGGAGTCGCTGCCTGCGATCGTGAGGGCGGTCCTCATTGCGGCGACCATGAGTGGACCCCCGGCTTAAGGCTGACGGCCCTCGTCTCCGGAGCGGACTCAGGCGCACCGTATCGTTAAATAGAACGTGGCTCATCCGAACGTCCGCATGCGGGCGCGGAGCGGCCACATCAAGTTCGACAAGAAGGTGAAGTGGAAGAACCTGGTCCCCGCCTTCAAGCCCATGCTCCTGAAGTTCATGGAGGAGACGCAGCAGCTCCCCGAGGACTTGGAGAGCGTCGACGTCCTCGTGGAGGAGAACCTGCGGGACCTGCG
Source organism: Thermoplasmatota archaeon (assembly GCA_038046665.1). Lineage (GTDB taxonomy): Archaea > Thermoplasmatota > Thermoplasmata > RBG-16-68-12 > RBG-16-68-12 > RBG-16-68-12. The sequence goes on along the minus strand of JBBSVS010000128.1, from coordinate 11,027 downwards.
CCTCAACCGCAAGCCCGAGGGCTACAACCGCGAGGGCATCATGCGGATGATTTTCCCCATCTCAAACGAGGTGGAGTTCTACATCTACGGCCGCGGGAAGACCGTGGAGGTCGCCCGCGTCACGGAACAGGTGAGCCGCGTGTTGCAGAAGTACCGGCTCAAGCACACGATCGAGTGGGACAAGCTCAGGCTCTTTGCGGACAAGAAGGAATCGTGAGCGGCCCCGTCAGCCATCGAGGCGGACGGCTTCGACTGTGGAATACGCTGGCCCTTGGGGCGTGAGGACGCTCCTCTTCAGCCGGATCTCGTCGACGCGGTGCTCTCCAAAGAGGTCGTCCCTGTGCGCTTCGAGAAGGGCTCGGGCGCGGTCGGGTCCGCGTCCGCCCTTCATCCTTGCGAGGGTGAGGTGGGCCGTCCACGGACGCTTCTCGGGCGCGAAGCCCAGGGGCTCGAGATGCTCGTCGAGCGACTTCGCAATCCGGGCGAGGGGCTCCGCGCCTTCGATGCCCAGCCAGAGGACGCTCATGCGGGAGAGGCTCGGGAAGGCCCCCGTTCCGCGGACGCGGATCTCGAACGGGGCGGTGCCCGCGCAGGCTTCCCGCATGATTCCCAGGATCTCGGGCACGAGTCCCTCCTCCGTGTCACCGAGGAATTTCAGGGTGAGATGGAGGTGCTCCGGAGAGACGACCTTCAGGCCCTCGCTCGCTCTCCTCAGGTCCTCGGCAAGGGAGACCACGGACGGAATCGTCGGCAGATCGACCGCGATGAACGCCCGGAACGTCATCGTCTCATCCTCCGGCGAGTGACGCGCCACACCGGGGGCACACGCCCGTGGCCTTGTCCCTCGCCAGCGGTGCCTTGCACGACGGGCATCGCGGCGCGCTCGTGGCGACGAAACGGCCCGCGGTGTCCAGAACGCCCCGGAGAAGGCCCTCGCCGATCGCCTTGCGGAGGATCAACTCCGCGTCCTTTCTGGGCAGATCCAGCTCCTTCGCCGTCGTTTCTACATCCGTGACTCCCTTCGAATCCGCGAGCTGCGCCGCGTGGGCGAGCGCCACGTCTCGCAAGTAGAGCCGACGCGTGTGATTCAGAAAGAACAGGCCGGGGACGAAGAACAGGACGGCGCACAACCCCGCCGCGCCCGCGGCGAAGCCCTGGGACAGAGACAGGGCGATGACGGCCAGGATCACCATGAGGCCGGTGACTCCGAGGGAGAGGGCCGTGATGCCCCGCCAAAAGGTCTGTCGGCGCACGGGCCGCCACCATCCTCAGTCGGACACGAGGGTCCCGTGGAAGGGCTCGCCCAGGATGGCGGCCCGCAGGGCCCCGAGGTCCCGACCGTGGACCACGCGCAACGGGATGCGGTCCCGCGCGAGGACGCGGGCCGCCACGGGATCGAACACCGCGCTGGGTCCCGCGGTGCGGTGGCCCTCTCCACTGAGCCTCACGAGCTCCTCGAAGGTGATCCGCTCCAAGAGACGGGCGTCGGGGTGGGTCTTGGGATCCGCGGAGTAGACGCCGTCCACCGAGGTCGCGTTCACGATGCGGGCCGCCCCGACGACGCGGGCGAGGGACGCGCTCACGCGATCCGTGGTGTGACCCGGGCGCGTGCCGGCCATGAGCACGATGGGGTAGCGCTTCGACAGACGCACCGCCTCGGCGTAGGTTGCGGCCGGCGACTTGTTCGCTTTCCCCTTCAGCGCCGCGCCGAGGAGGCGTGCATTGAGTCGGGTCGCCTCGATGCCGAACCCGTCGAGCGTCCTCTCCGGGACGCCGAGGGCCCGGCCGGTCTCGATATAGTACCGTGCGGTCCTTCCGCCGCCCGTGACCGCGAAGAGGCGGATGCGGGACGAGCACCCTTCCAAGAGCGAGACGAGGTCCGTGAGGTAGCGGGCATCGTCATCACCGGGTACGAGGACGGAACCGCCGAGCGAGACGACGACTTTCTCCATAAAACCCTGTCGCGCGACGCAAAAGATAATGAGTGATAAAAACTGTTGGGTCGGCAAATGGCCGAAATGTCCGGCATGGACAAGTACAAGTTCCGTCGGGAGCTCGAGGAAATCGAGAAGGCCCAGGGCCGCGGGACGGAGCTCGTCACCGTGTACGTGCCGCCCAACCGACCCATCTTCGACGTGTCGAACTACCTCCGGGGCGAGTACTCCCAGTCTTCCAACATCAAGAGCGCGAGCACGCGCAAGCACGTGATGCAGGCGATCGAATCGAGCCTGCAGCGCCTGAAGTCCTACAAGATGCCGCCCCCCAACGGCCTCGTCGTCTTCACGGGCCACAGACAGATCGGCGCGGACCAGACCGAGATGGTCGCCTACGTCCTCGAGCCGCCCGAGCCGGTCCCGTCCTTCCTCTATCGTTGCGACTCCAAGTTCTACACGGACCCGCTCCACGAGATGCTCGCGGAGAAGGAGCTCTACGGCCTGTTGGTCATCGACCGCTCGGAGGCGACGATCGGCCTCCTGCGGGGCAAGCGGATCGAGGTCCTGAAGAACCTGCAGTCCCTCGTGCCCTCGAAGCACCGGATGGGCGGGCAGAGCGCGAGGCGCTTCGAGCGGCTCATCGAGATCGCGGCCCACGAGTGGTACGAGAAGGTGGGCAACCTCATGACCGAGGCCTTCCTGAGCCGACCCGAGATCCTGGGGATCATCATCGGCGGGCCGGGGTACACGAAGGAGTACTTCGCGACGCAGGAATTCATCCACCACGAGCTGAAGAAGAAGGTCATCCCCACGTTCCTGGACACCGGGTACACGGACGAGTACGGGCTCCGGGAGCTCGTGGAGAAGTCGAGGGAGATCCTCTCGGGGATCGACCTCATGCGGGAGAAGGCGCTCGTCCAGCGCCTGATGGAGGAGATCCGCAAGGAGGAAGGAGGTGTCGCCGCCTACGGAGAGGACCAGGTGCGGCACGCCCTGGAACTGGGCGCGGTGGACACTCTCCTGATCTCCGAGGGCCTGCGCAAGCTTCGCCTCACGTTGACGTGCGCGAAAGGCGACTGGCAGGGCGAGAAGACCGTGGCCGACGAGGCCGCGATCCCCGCGTGCCCCAAGGACGGCGGTCCGCTGACCGTCGTGAAGAAGCGGGACATCATCGAAGAGTTCAGCACCCTCGCCGGGAACACGGGCACGAAGGTGGAGCTCATCTCGAAGGATTCCGAGGAGGGGCAGCTCATGCTGCGGGCCTTCGGCGGGATCGCCGCGATCCTGCGCTACCGGGTGACGTGATGGGCCACGACCCGTGGACGGAACTGAAGGCCCGGGCGGAGGACGTGCGCAGGACGATCGAGTCCCGCCTCGGCGTGCGCACACAAGGGACCATCGAAGAGGCTCCGGAGGAGAAGGGCCTCTTCTCGCTGGCCACATTCCCCTACGCGAAGGAGCTGCGCAAGCCTCCCGCGGAAGTTGCCGCCCAGGTCGCGCAGGTGGGCGTCCCTGCGCCCTTCGCCTCTCCGAAGGCGGAAGGCGGCTACGTGAACCTCCTGGCCGAACCGGGCGCGTTCGCGGCCCATGTCCTGGCCTCGGTTTCCTCGATGGGGGCGTCCTATGGGCAATCCCCCGCGGTCTCCCAACGGATCCTCCTCGAGCACACGAGCACGAACCCCACCGGACCCCTCCATGTGGGCCGGGCGCGTAACCCCATCCTGGGGGACGCCCTCGCCCGGATCCTCAAAATGGCGGGCTTCCCGGTCACACGCGAGTACCTGGTGAACGACGTCGGCCGGCAGATGGTCGTTCAGTACTGGGGGACGAAGCACCTCACGCCCGAGGAGGTCGGCCCGCCCGACGCGGACAAGCCCGACTACCGCTACATCAAGTACTACACGAAGGCGAGCGCGGTCTTCGAGTCCGACCCGAAGGCCAAGGAAGAGGTCGCACTCCTCATCCAGCGCTTCGAGCGCGGGGACGTGGCCTTGACGAAGGAGATCCGCCAGGTCGCGGAGGACGTCCTCCAGGGCATCCTCCAGTCCCTCGCGCGCATCGACGTGTCCTACGACTCGTTCTTCTGGGAGAGCGACGCGATCCTCAACGGGAGCGTGCAGGAGGTCATCGAGCGTCTCGTGCCCCTGAGCCACGAAGAGGAGGGCGCCCACTACCTCGACCTGACGCCCTTCGGCCTCGAGGGCGATGCGGCGAGGTACGTCTTCGTCCGGAGGGACGGGACCTCGTTGTACACGACGCGGGACATCGCTTACCATCTGGACAAGATGACGCGCTGCGACGTGGCGATCAACGTCCTCGGGGAGGACCAGAAGCTCACGTTCCAGCGGCTCAAGGCCGCCTTCCGGCTCATGGGGGTCGACTGGGCCCCGGAGACGATCTTCTACGCCTTCGTCAGCCTCCCGGAGGGCCGCATGTCCACGCGGAAGGGCCGCGTCGTGAACCTGGACGACCTGATCGACGAGGCCGTCGACCGGGCCAGGGCCGAGGTGGACCAGCGGCGGGAGGATCTTCCGGAGCCCATCAAGCGGGAGATTGCGGAGCTCGTCGGGATCGGCGCCGTTCGATACAACATCGTCCGCGTGCAGGCGGAAAAGCGGATCGTGTTCCGATGGGAGGAGGCCCTCAACTTCGAGGGCAACTCGGCGCCGTTCCTCCAGTACGCCCATGCGCGGGCCTGCGGCATCCTGGACAAGACGGGCCCCATCGGCCAAGGAGACGTGCGCCTGCTCACGGATCCCCAGGAGCAGCGCCTCTTGCGATGGATCGCGAAGTTCCCGTCCACGGTGCGCGACGCGGCGGTGAGCCGCAGGGTGCACTTAGTGGCGTCCTTTGCGGCCGACATGGCCGCCCAGTTCAACCAGTTCTACCGCGACTGTCCCGTCCTGACGGCCGAACCCGCCGCCTTGCGGGACGCGCGCCTGGCCCTCGTGGACGCCTCGCGCGTGGTCCTCCACAACGCCCTCGGCTGCCTCGGGCTCAAAGCCCCACGGGAGATGTAGAACAAAGGAAACAAAAGGGGAAATGGGAAGGGAAGGCGGCCTACAGCCGCTTCTTCTCTTCCTTGACTTCCTTCTCTTTCTTGGGCCTCTTCTCCTCGCCTTCGCCCTTCTCTCTCTTCCCGCGCCGTCCGCGGAGCGGCTGCCAGTCGCCCGCCTTCACCTTGCGGCGGTAGTACATCGCGAAGATGAAGACCGCGAAGACCCCGATCACGCTGCCGGCGATCGCGTAGTTCACCCAGCCGGGCTGCCTCACAACGATGCTCTGCGACGCGCAGTTCTCCGAGGTGACCCAGGTGTACGGTTCGCTCTGGTCGTGTGCGCAGACCTTGACCGTCTTGTTGCCCTGGCCCTGGACCGCGACCTGGAAGGTCAGCGTGACCGTCGAGCCGGACGCGATGGAGTGGTTCCCGCCGGTAATGTCGGCCCCGTTCTTGTCCGTCCACTTCACCGGCGACGTGGTCAGGGTGATCGTCTGGGTGCTCGAGATCTCGTACACGAAGGTGAGGAGGTTGTTGGCCGGACCTTTGCCCGGCTTGTTCGTGACGTTCACTGTGATTGTGATCGTCTGTCCCTCCTCGGGGTTCGTGTTGTCGATCTTCATGGAGCCCGCGTCGATCTTCGTGTCCGGCCGGATCTTCGAATCGACCTGGACCGTCAGGTTCAGGGTCAGGTTCCCGAAGTTTCCCCTGATCGCGATTGGCTTGTCGGAGCCGAAGCCCGTGTCCTTCACGCTGAGCTTCACGGCGTAGCTGAGGTTCCATTGGTCCCACGCGAACGTGATGTTCATCCCGGTGAACGGGCGGTTCGTCCCGGTGTAGCCGATGAGGGGGCCGGGGATCGTCCAGGTGAAGCTCAGGGCGGACAGCTTGTCGTAGTTGTCTGTCGTCTTGGACGCGTTGAAGGCGTAGGTCTTCTTCTCCACGAGGCTGGTCCTGGGCACGACCGCGTAGCTGTTTGCGGGGTCGAGCACGTCGAAGGCCGGCGTCGGGCCCTGGGTGTCGTTCACCTGCACGTGCACGGTGGCGTTGACGCCCTTCCATCCCACGCCGTCCGTGACGGTCAGGTTCGCGTCGAAGGTCCCGGGCTTGTTGAAGGTCCAGTTGATCGTCCGCCCGGTCGCATCCGTGATTCGGTCCCCGTTGAAGTCCCAGGCGTACCCGCCGTCCAGGATCACGCCGTTCTTCCCGGCGTAGGCGAGGTCCGTCGACAGGGCGCCGTCGAACTTGACCGTGGTGCCCTGGTTGATCTTCAGGGTCGCGTTGTTCGCGGAGCCCGTGCCGGTGAGGTTCGTGCGGATCCGGGCCGCGGGCAGCTGGTCGTCCACCCAGAGCGTGATGTTCCGGTAGGTCTCGTTGCCGCCCGCCTGGACCACGGTCAGGTTGACGACGTACTCGCCCGGCGAGGCGTACGTGAAGGTCGGGGTGATGCCGTAGCGCGTGTCCTGAGGCGCTATGGATGCGTTGGACTTCATCTTCCAGGTGAAATTCGCCTTCGTGATGTCCCCAACGGGGTCCGTGCTGTCCTGGGCGCTGAAGTTCAGGGACGTGTTGGCGGCCACGTAGGCCTTGTAGCCCTGGTACGTGGCGTTGACCACGTGGAACTTTCCGACCGGTCCGGTCACCTTCGCCCGCGCCGTCCCGCTCAGTGACTTCTCGACGATCATCCGCACCGCAGGGTTCGTGCTCGGTGACGCCGGGACGCCCGGGTCCAGGGTGATGCGCGTGTAGTTCGCCGTCGTCACGGGCGGCACGATCGTGCTCGAGGCCATCTCGTAGGCCATGGGCAGCTGGACGAGGTAGACGCGGTTATAGTAGGTCGTCGTGTTCGAGTCCGGGTACATCGTCACGTTGACGTAGTACTTGGACAGGCCGTAGGCGATGTAGGGCAGGGCCTTCGGCGTATACGTGGCCGAGGTGTTGATCCAGACCTTCCCGCCGATCGTCATGTCGGAGACGCTGACCTGGTAGGAGGTCGCGCTCGAGTTGTAGGCCTTGCCGTTCACCGAGAGGAAGCCGTCCGTCGTCGTGTACAAGGGCCCGTTGCGGTAAAGCCACCCGAGGAAAGAGGCCTGAGCGCTCGCTCCAAAGACGCCATCTTGGGCGCTCGTGAGCGTGTACAGAATCTGGAGCCTCAGGTCCCGCAGGTTGGCCGGGCTCAGTCCCGGCATCGGGCTGTCCGGGCTCAGGGTCAGGTTCCGGTACACGGTGAGGTTGTTCCAGTCCTTCGGCCCGAAGAGGACCGTGACCTGGTCCAGGACTTGGGGCGCAGGTTGCAGGAAGGCATCGATCGTCCACGTCCCGGGCATCAGGGTCACCGAGGTGTTTTTTGCCTGGTATCCGTTGGCGTCGATGATCATGCTGTAGTTGCCCGCCGGGGCGTGGAACGTGTACAGGCTCTGGTTGACCACCGCGTTGATCACCTTCGTCCCCGAGGCGTTTGCCGCGTTCTTGTTGTAGAGGAAGCCCACGAGGCCGGCGGAAATCAGCCGCCCGACCGAATCCCGAGCGTGCCCAACGACCGTCACGCCGGCGGTCATGTTTACGGTTATCGGCGTGGACGCCGTGACGGTCAGCGTCGTAATGTTGGGTGCGAAGGCGCCCGCATAGACCCGCATCTCGAATGTATCGCTCCACAGGTTCACGGAGGCCACGCCCGTCGTGCTGTTCGACGTGACCGTTGTCACGAGGGCAGTCTGGTTGGCGCTGAGCCGCGTCACGTTGTAGAAGGAAAGGCTGGCCCCGCCGACGGGGTTGCCCGTCGCCTGCTCCTTCACGGTCAGGGTTACGGTTTTCGTCGCGGCAAGCTGGGCGGTCAAACAGATGTCTTGGATGACCGTCTTCGTGCCGTCATAGCGGAAGGGCGTGGCGGTGCCGTTGCTGTAGTAGCCCGCCATCGTGACGGAGAGGCTGTAGTTGGATGCAGGGGGACTGAAGACGTAGGCCCCGGCCCCGTCGGTCACGACCGTCTGCGGGGAGCGAATCCCGTTGGCATCAGTCAGGGTCACCAGAGCGCCGGGGATATACGTGGTCAGGCAGTCCGACACCAGACCCGTGACCTGGTTGGTTTGTGCTTGGGCTCTCGAGGGCAGCAGGGCCATCGCGCTCAGGACGAGCACGAGGAGCATGACGAGTGCCCCCACTCCACGGTGACCGCGCGGGTACATCCGGTCTCTCTCCTTCGTTCAACATCGCGTTCCGTCCCTCCGCAACCAAGGCGAAGGGCCGGAGATGCGGCGAATTGAGTGGGGGTATTTAAGCGTGCTGGAAAATGCCTCGAACCGCGTCTCCTGGAGAACCGAGAGGAAAGCTCCTTGAAGGGCCGCACCACGCGGCGACCTCGTGGGCTCCCCCTACACTCTCGCCGCCGCAACGGCCATCTTCGTGGGCACGTACGTCCTCATGTCTTTCCGCAACCTTGGGCGCTTCCCGCTGGACCGGCCCGCGGTCGCATTGCTCGGCGGCGCGCTCATGCTCCTCGCCGGCGTGCTCACGCCGCAGCAGGCGATGGGTGCGATCAACCTGGACGTGATCCTTCTCCTCGTCGGCATGATGCTCCTGGTGTCGGGCCTTGAGGCGTGCGGCTTCTTCGATCTGGTGTCCACGCGTATCGCGGAGTGAGCGACGAGCCAGGTCGCGTTCCTTGCGGGACTCATGGTGGCCACGGCCTTCCTGTCCGCCCTCGTCCTCAACGACGCGATCGCCCTGCTCATGACGCCGATCGTCGTGCGCAGCGCGAAGTCCCTCAAGGTGAAGCCGGTGCCCTACCTGGTCGCCCTCGCCCTCGCCGCGAACATCGGGAGCGTGGCCACGGAAATCGGGAACCCGCAGAACGCGTACATTGCGATCGCCTCGGGCATCCCGTTCCTTACCTTCACGGCCATACTGTTGCCCGTGACCCTCGTCTCCCTCGCGGTCGGCATTGGCCTCGTGTGGCTCGCGTTCCGCAAGGACCTCGCCGCGCCGCTGCAGCGCGCAGACCATCTCCCGCCGGTCCGTCTGGAGCGGACCGGTCTCGCGGTCACCCTAGGCATCGCGTTCGCGGTCGTGTCCGCTTTCATCCTGTCCACGCCGGCCTGGCTTCCAGTAATCGCGATCGTCGGCGGCGCCCTCGTGTTCTTCTTCGTGCCCTTCCTGACGAAGGCCACTCCGCGGGCCCTCGTGACGAAGGTGGACTGGTCCATCGTGCTGTTCTTCGTCGGCCTGTTCGTCCTCTTGGAAGGGGTCCAGGTCTCCGGTCTCTCCGACCGGATTGAAGAGGGCTTCACGACGGCGTTCGGCGGGCGGTCGGGCGGGCTCGTCTGGGTCACCGGCCTATCAGCCATCCTGTCGAACCTGATCAGCAACGTGCCCGCGGTCCTCCTCCTCGCCCAGGTCGTCCCCGCGGGCTCGAACCAGCTATGGCTCGTCCTTGCCTCGAGCTCGACCCTGGCGGGGAACGCGACGATCCTCGGTGCGGCGTGCAACGTGATCGTCGTGCAGATCGCGGCCCGCGAGGGTGTCGAGGTGTCCATGAGGGACTTCGTCAAGGCGGGACTGCCCGTGACGATCGCGACCCTCGTGCTGTCCACGGCGATCATCGCCCTCCTGGTTCCGGCGTGAGCCCCCGGGCAACGTTTATGGAGCGCCAGGCCTCTTCCCGTTGCGATGGTGCGGCCCTCGGATTTCGCGGCGGCCCGGGACCGCCTCGTGCGGGAGCTCGTGGCGGAGGGCGACATCCGCAGTCCGCGCGTCCAGGAGGCGTTCATCCAGGTCCCCCGGGAGGAGTTCGTCCGGTCAGGGGACCGCAGCGCCGCCTACGCGGACGTTCCCCTGCCCATCGGGGAGGGCCAGACGATCTCCGCGCCGTCGATGATCGCGATCATGCTCGAGGAGGCGCGCCTCGCGCCGGGGGAGAAGGTCCTCGAGATCGGCACCGGCTCGGGCTACCACGCCGCCCTCCTCGCCTGCCTCGTCGGGGCGGAGAATGTGACGTCCATCGAGCGCATCCCCGCCCTCGCGGTCTGGGGCCAGGAGAACCTCGCCCGCTCAGGCTTCGGGGGCGTGACCGTGGTCCAGGGGGACGGTAGCCTCGGGTATCCGGCGGGAGCCCCCTATGACTGCATCTTGGCCACCGCAGGGTCCCCGCGCATACCCGAGCCGTGGCCCAGGCAGCTCGCGGCCCAAGGCCGCATCGTCGCGCCCATCGGCGCCTCCCGTTTCGGCCAGGACCTGGTCATCGCCCGCCTGCGGCCGGCCGGCAGCCTCGAAATCCGGAGGGGCACGCCCTGCGCCTTCGTCCCCCTTGTCGGGGAGCAAGCGTGGCCATCGTCCTGAGTCACGTGGCCGAGGGGCTGCGGCTCCAGGCCTCGGCGGGCAGCGTCTGGTAGACGTGCTCTTCGGGCGGCGCGGTCACGTCCCTCTGCAGTCGCTCGATCGCGCCGACGTCAAGCGTCCAGTAGAAGATCCGCCAATTCCGGCCGTCGAGGAGCGGGACGGTCTCCCAGGTGCTCTGCAGCAGCCCGACGTCCGAGAGCAGGTAGAAGAGCTTGCGGTCCTCCGGCTCAATCGCGTTGTCGATGATCGTGTCCTTGAACCCGAAGTAGTTCATGACCGTCCGGGACTCTTCGCGGGCCTCTGCAGGCGTGTGGCCGAGGCGCCTCTCGATCGCGACGGTCAGCTTCTTCAGCGTGATCATTTCCCCTTCCTTTTCCTTCGTCTATTAGGGGTCCCTCGACGCTATTAATAGTTGTGCCGGAAACCCCGACGAAGGCCTAACCGGGGCCGATTTCCCTCCTGGCGCGGCCAGGTTTGCGTATTACGCTTATCAATAGCGAATTTCGAGAAACACGCTTTAAGTAACCCCCGGAGCGTCGATTCCTAAGGAACGGGGTCCCATGAAGCGCAAGTCGGGTAAGACGATGGTTGACTTCGATCGGAAGGTCACGGTCGTTCACTTCAACGTCGGGTCCGGCTATCTGACGTACATCGAGGAAGACTCCCCGGACGGGTCTCCGAAGCTGAAGAGCGTCACGATCCCCACGGGCGAGGACTGAGGCGAAGGTTTTACCCCGCCCGCGTCGTTCGGTGAGCCGTGG
>JBBSVS010000127.1:0-5120 GCA_038046665.1 Thermoplasmatota archaeon | reverse complement strand
GGTTCGAGGTCGTGGACCTCGGGGTGAACCAACCTTCCGAGACGATCCTCAAGAAAGCCCAGGAGGTCAACGCCGAGCTCGTCGGCGTTTCGGCCCTCATGACCACCTCGATGCCGCGCATGAAGGAAGTCATCCACGCGGCGGAGTCAAAGGGCATCAAGACCAACACGCGCTTCATCGTGGGCGGGGCGCCGGTCACCGAGCAGTACGCAAAGGAGATCGGCTCGGACGGCACCGCCGGGGACGCGTCGGGCGCGGTGCGACTGGCGCAGCGCCTCGTGGGCGGAACCTGATGAGCGGCATCGCGATCCGCCGTCCGTATCCCGTCCTCTCGAGCGACGACATCGGGCGCATCCACACCTCCGCCCTCCAGGGTCTGGAGAGGATCGGCGTCCGCATCGGCACGGCGCGCGGGAGGGACCTTCTGGCGAGGGCGGGCGCCGAGGTGGATGAGGGCAGCCACGTCGCCCGAATCCCCGCCTCCCTCGTGGAAGAGGCCATTGCGAAGACCGCGAAGCGCATCGTGCTGGCGGCCCGCAATCCCGCGCAGGACGCCGACTTGGATTTCCAGCATGTCCATATCTGCAACGACGGGAACGGGCCGCTTGCGGTAGACTTCGAAACGGGCGAGCGGCGGGCGTCCACCAGCGACGACCTTGCGAAATGCGCCCTCGTGTCCAACGCCCTAGACAACCTCCACGTGTTCTGGCCCATGGTCACCTCCCAGGACATGACCGCGGACATCCGCACCTTCGTCGATCTCAAAGTCTCCTTCATGCACACGGACAAGCACGTGCAGTTCGCCACCGCGGTCACCGTGGCCGACGCGAAGCGGCTCACCGCCATGGCGTCGGCCGTGGCCGGCGACGAGGACGAACTGCGCCGCAGGCCCCTCGTCTCCTCCGTGCACACGTCCATCGCGCCCCTCCAGCACGACGGCGGCAACATGGACGCCGCCTTAACCTTCGGAGAGGCGGGCATCCCCGTGGCCATCTTCACGATGCCCAGCCCCGGAGCCTCCGGTCCGGTGACCCTCGCAGGCTCAATCACCGTGGCCGCGATGGAGTTCCTGAGCGGACTCACGATGTGTCAGCTCGCGACCCCGGGCGCCCCGGTGATCTGGGGCACGGGCATCGCGCCCCTGGACATGAAGACGACGACCCGCGCAGGGGGCTCGCCGGAGCACGGACTCACGGGAGCGGCGATCACTCAGCTGGCCCACGACTACGGTGTGCCGAGCCTATGTGGCGGGTTCGACTGCACGGCGTCCGTCCCGGGCACCCAGGCCGCCATGGAGAAGTTCTCGAGCGGCGTCTCGCTGGTCCTCGGCGGCGCGGACCTCATCGTGGGCACGGGCCTCCTCGAGGACGCCCGCACGCTGTGGCTCGAACAACTCTTCATCGATGACGAGATGATCCAGATGATCCGCCGGATCGCGGACGGGATCACGGTGGACGAGTCGACGATCGCCCTGGACGTGATCGAGAAGGTGGGGATCGGCAAGACATTCCTCGGGCAGCGGCACACGATGCAGAACCTGCGGGCGGAGCACTTCCTCCCGAAGCTAGTGGACCGGCGGTCCTTCGACCTCTGGGCCCAGGACGGGCGGAGGTCCATTGAGGATCGGGCGCGGGCGAAGGTGAAGGAGGCCCTCGCGGCACCGCCGCCGAACCCCCTCGAGCCCGACGTCGTGCGGACGCTCGACGCGCTCATCGACGGGGCCCGCGTCGCGACCCCGGCGGCTTGACGCTGGGGAAGCGCGACGCGTCCCGATGCGGCAAGAACAGGGACGAGGCGAAGGCCATCGAAAATCGCGGGGCGCCCGCCAGCGAGAGATGGCGGATCCTCCTCGCCAGGGTGCGCATGGCCTCCCGCTCCGTGGTGGACAGGAGGGCCAGGCGGGCTCCCGAGCCCGCGGTGTTCCCTACGAACTGGATCCGTTCGAGGGGCAGGTCAGGCAGCATGCCCACGGTCCGCGCGCTCTCCGGGGCAAGGTAGCTGCCGAAGGCGCCCGCCATGTGGAGCACCTGGATCTGCGAAGCATCCCGGGCCAGCTCCTCGAGGATGAGGTCGACGCCCGCATGGATCGCGGCCTTGGCGAGCTGCAGCTGCCCGACGTCGTTCTGCGTGAGCACGAGGTCCTGACCGATGGACGTCTCCTCCGCGGGGACCACCACGAAGGCGGGCTCTCCGTTCACCGTCCGCATGCGGGAGCCGCCCTTCCGCTTCTGCAAATGGCCCGCAGCATCGACGAGACCGACGTGGAACAGCTCCGCGAGGAGGTCCAAGAGGGCCGAGCCACAGAAGCCGCGAGGCTTCATCCGCCCGATCGTGCGGTAGTCCACGTGGAACGAATCCGGCTCGATGGCCACCCGCTCGACCGCTCCATCGGCCGCTCGCATGCCGAAGCGGATGTGAGCCCCCTCGAAGGCGGGGCCGGAGGGGGTGGAGCAGGCCACGAGCCCGTCGCGGTCCCCCGCAACGATCTCCGTGTTCGTGCCCACGTCGACCAGGACGCGCAGGCCCTTCTTGCGGTGCATGCGGGTCGACAGGACGCCGGCCACGAGGTCGCTGCCCACGAAGGCCGCGACCACGGGGGGCGCGATCACCGGCGCGGCGGGATGGACCTTCAGGCCAAAGGGGGACGCCCGGCGGACCTCCTCCTTCCTCGTGGCGGGCGTGTATGGCGCACGGGAGAGGCTCTCCGTGGGCTCGCCGAGGAACAGATGCTGCATCGCGGTGTTCCCGACCGCGGTGACCTCGAACACGGAACCCATGGGCCGCTTCGCGCGGGAGCAGGCCTGACGCACGAGCTCGTTCAGCGTCGAGAGGAGCTCCCAGTGCAGCAGCGCCTCCTGATTCGCGGAGCCGCGCGCGTAGGCGAGGCGGGACATGATGTCCTCCCCGTGGACCAACTGGGGATTCGGGGCGGAGACCGTCTCGAGGAGCTCCCCGCTCTCCAGATCCAGGAGGAACCCCGCGATCTTCGTCGAGCCGATATCGAACGCCATACCCAGGAGGCGGTCCTTCCTCGGACGGACGGCGAGGATCTCATTCCCGAAGATCACGAGTCTCGCGTCCCGCAGCTTCTCCCGAGAGGACCCTTCGATGCCGGCAAGGGCCCCCTTCGGGACACGGAAGCCTGCCCGGCGCAGCCGCGCGGGGCCCATTTCCTTCGGAGCTCGCGCCCGGCGGATGGCGGGCACCACCCGGAAGGTCGGCAGGAGGCCCGTGGTCTGGAGGCGCTGCCAGCTCCGCTGGGCTTCGGGCGGGACCTCGAGGACGATGATCCCTTCGCCCGCGGAGCGGCTCTGGCAGGCGAGGCGCATGCCGCGCGCACGGTCGTCCTTGCCCAGGTGGGCCTCATGGGGCCCGGGCGGCCTGAGGAGGTTCGCACCCCGCCGCACGAGGACCTTGCACTTCCCGCACGTCCCGCGTCCCGCGCACAAATCCTCGAGGCCCACGCCGCAGCGGCGGGCCGCGTCCAGGAGATCCTCCCGCACCCCGAGGCGCGTGCGGCGTCCCTCCGGTTGGAAGATGACGACAGGCTGGGCCAAGCGCGGTGGGAGTCGCCTTAGAGTACCTAAGGGTTCCGCACGTCGTAGCCCAGGAGGATCGATGCGTACTGGCTCCCGGTCGGCACATTAAGCCGCTTGCGCAAGTATTCGTCCTGGGGCGTGTCGGGACTCGCGGACACGACCTCTTCGAGTCCCGGGAGCCCCTCGAGCTCAGGGAAGCGGACGGGAGGGAGGAGAAACCGCAGCCGTCCGGTGGGCTTGCGATCCGCGAAGAGAACGAAGTCCTTGCCCAAGAAGGCGAAGCGCCGTCCCGCCCGATCCGGCGGCGTCTCCCCGGGAACAATCTCCCGCCCGAGGACGGCCTCGTGCTCGTCCACGAGGAGGAGGGTGGCCTCCCCGGGCGGACGGAAGCGCGAATCCTTGAAGAGACACAGGACGCGGGACCGGTTCAGGGCCTCCGCGACGCCGCGGTTCTCTCCGGACGCCGGCGTGGCGAGACGGGGGAGGGCCTCACGGTCCTTCGCCGAGAGGAACTCGGCCGTGAGGACGCCGGGCAATCGGCGCACGAGCTCCAGGATCTGCTCATCGCTCGCGGGCAACGGTCCCTCCGATCTCTGCGCCGGGAGGGAAACACACCCTCATATCCTTCTCGCCGCCCAGGCTGTAATACGGCTGAAAGGGACGTCACCTCAAATCATTACAAAGGAACTATTAGCGCTGGCCTCCGTCCCTCCGGCAGAACAGGATCTGATTGAGGGAATCTGGGAACCATGCAGGACCGAGACCTGCGACACGGCCGGCACGTAGAGGGACCGTTCTCATGACACTGCGACTGGAACCGTTCACGAAGGGCGAGCTGGGGAGGATCCACGGGGCCACCGTGCGGATCCTCGAAGGGACCGGGATCCGCGTGCTGGAGCCGGAGGCCGCCAAACTGCTGGAGGCCGCAGGCGCATCCTGGGATTCCCAGACGAACATCGTCAAGATCCCGGAGCCCGTCCTCAAGGAGCTCCTGATGCGGTCCCCCTCCCGCTTCAAGCTGTACGGGCGAGACCCGAAGCGCGTCCTCTCCTTCGGGGAAGGCAACGTCTACATGAGCACGATGGGCACCGCAGTCCAGGTCGAGGACCCGGACGGATCGGTCCGGCCTTCGACCCTGAAGGACGTGGAGAACTTCTACCGCCTCTCCGACGCCCTCCCGTGCCTCGACCACTCCTCGTGGGTCGTCTGGCCGCGGGACGTGCCCGATCCCCTGGTCCACATCTACGAGGTCCTCTACGGGTTCAAGCACAATACGAAGTCCATCGACGGATACAACTGGGGGCGCGCGTACTCCCAGGACACGATCGACATGGCGGCGATCGTGGCGGGCGGCGTGGACGAATTGATGAGGCGACCGCTCCTCCTGGGCTTCACGAACCCGGTGAGCCCGCTCACCCTCGCCAAGGAGACCACGGAGGGCCTCCTCGTGTTCGCGAAGTACGGGCAGCCGTGCATCATGCCGCCCGAGTGCATGGCGGGCGGCACGGCACCGTCCACCCTCGCGGGCGTCCTGGTCCAACAGAACGTGGAGGTCCTCGCGTCGATCGCGGTCGCGCAGGC
>JBBSVS010000126.1:0-2493 GCA_038046665.1 Thermoplasmatota archaeon | reverse complement strand
GGGCGAGCGGCGTGACGCTGGCGGTCCTCTTCGCGATGGGCGCCTACTTGGGGAACTTGGTCCGCGAGCGGGTAGTGATCACGGGGTTGCGGTTCGTCGCCGCGGGCCTGGCCACATCCCTCGTCCTCTGGTTCTTCCGAGGCGGCGCCCTCTGAAGGCCCGCGCAGCTTCATATAATGGGGAAGGTTGGCACGCACCATGACGGCCGCGGACCAGGAGGTCGAGACGCTCCGAGCTGCGGTCGCGCGGCACTTCGCCGTGTACGGCACCGTGGTCACGCCCATCGCGCTGACCTTCCAGGTCACCCCGCCCGCAGGTCCTTTCGACGCGGCCTTCGACGAACTCCGGAAGGAGCTCGTCCCGAAGAACTACATCCCCACGATCACACAGGAGCGCGGGGAGCTGCTCGTCCACGTGCAGCGGAGGCCGCCGCAGAGGTTCACCACGGTCCGCGTGAACCTGGTCATGCTCGCCGTCACCGTGGTCGCAACGATCTTCTTCGGGGGCGCCTGGAACTGGTCTGAGTACACCGGCGAGAGCTGGCTCTCCGCGAGCTCGATCCTCTGGGGCTCGGTCTTCTTCTCGATCCCGCTCCTGGCGATCCTGGGCTTCCACGAGATGGGCCATTACGTGGTCGCGAAGCGGTACCATATCCGGGCCTCCCTGCCCTTCTTCCTCCCGTCCGTCCCGCCCCTCGGGACCTTCGGGGCCTTCATCAGCATGCGCGACCCCCTGCCGAACCGACGGGCCCTCCTGGACATCGGGGCCTCGGGTCCGCTCGTGGGCTTCGCGATCGCCATCCCGGTGACCCTCGCGGGCCTCTTCCTCTCGGCCCTCACGCCGAAGCCCGTGCTCCCCGTCGCCGGCGAGTTCACCTTCATCCAGCCCTCCGCCTTCTACGCGTTCCTGACCCTGTTCTTCCCGATCCCGCAGAACTACGCCCTGCATCCCCTCGCCTTCGCGGGCTGGGTCGGGCTCTTCGTCACCGCGATCAACCTGCTCCCGGCCGGGCAGCTGGACGGCGGGCACATCGCCCGGGCCCTCCTGGGAGACCGCCAACACTACGTCTCGTGGGCCGCCATCCTCCTACTGTTCGGCATGAGCTTCTGGTACGCGGGCTGGATGATCTTCGGATTCCTGATCCTCATGCTCGGCGTGCGGCATCCGCCGCCGCTGGACGACCTGAGCCGCCTCGACGCGGGACGGAAGCTCCTGGGCATCGCCGCGGTCACGATCCTCCTGGTGACGTTCGTGCCCCAGCCCTTCGTCTTCGTGCCCATGCAGCACGGCGTGGCCTTCGAGACCCTGTCGGGGCAGCCGCTGTCCGCGCTCAACGCGACGGGGACGCTCGGGACCACGGTGGTCTTCGACTTCGCCGTGAACAACACGGGGGCCACCGGGGAGAGGGTGACCCTCTCGCTCGATCCGGAGAACATGAACAACGCCGGATTCATCCTGCGATTCGCGAACGTCACGTTGGACGGCACGACCACGGTGGTGAACGCGATCACGACCACAATCACCCTCAACGGATCCGCGAGGGCCGCCGTGCGCTTCTCCGTCCAGATCCCCACCTCGGTGACCGTGCTGGGCGGCCCGTGGACGTTCACGATCCGCGCGCGCACCGCGCTGACGGACACGACCCCGGACCTTTCCGTCAATCTGACGGTGACTTCCTGAAGACGCAGAAGTGCCGCGTGAGGGAGCGGTGCACGCGGACGGAGTGCCGCTCGACGAGCTCGAAATCGTGCTGAGCCAATTGAATGGCGTCCTCGTTCGGGAGGACCACGGCCGCATGGCCTCCGGACGGCAACGCTTCCGCGAAGGCGGCGAAGGCCCGCTCGTACAGGTGCAGCGGCGGTTCCCCTCTCGTGGAAGCCGCTCGCCCGTAGGGCGGGTCCGTCGCGATCCCGTCAATGCACCCCTTCCGCCACGGGCCTTGGCCGGCATCCGCCGCGAGTAACTCTGCTTCTGCTCCGAAGGGCCGGAGGGACTTGCGGGCACCCACGACCATGCTCCGGCGGAGGTCGGACCCCACGGCCCGCAGACCCACGTGAGAAGCCTCGAGGAGCACGCCGCCAGTCCCGCAGAAGGGATCGAGGAGGAGGCCGCCCGTGGGAACGCGGGACAGGTTCACGAGGGCCCGCGCGAGCTTGGGGTGTAAGGAGATCGGGAGGTTGAAGGAGCGGTGGGTGACCTTACGGGCCTCGAGGCCCGAGCGGTCCACCCGGTGCATGACGCGGCCGAGCAGGAACTCGTCGGCGACGAGGACGCGGAACTCCACATTCGGATTCGTCAGGTCCACGCGGCCGGTCCGCCCGAAGTCGGCTCCGAGGGACCCTTCGATGGCGCCGTGGTCCAGCCTTTTCTCGAGGCCGTGGGCCCGCGTACGGAAGCTCTTCCCGCCCAAGTCTGCCGACCGGGCGTACGCGCGGAGCTCCTCAAGGTCTCCCTGGGCGAGCGCCTAGGAGACGACGTGGGCCAGGCCCAGCC
>JBBSVS010000125.1:0-2101 GCA_038046665.1 Thermoplasmatota archaeon | reverse complement strand
GCCTCGCCCTCGGCTCCGCGGACCTCGTGTGCACGGAGGCGGGGTTCGGCGCGGATCTGGGTGGGGAGAAGTTCGTGGATCTCGTGTGCCGCCAGAGCGGCATGATCCCGGACGCGGCCGTGATCGTCGCGAGCGTACGGTCCCTCAAGCACCACGGCGGCGCGAAGAAGAAGCAGCTCGAGGAGGAGGACCTCAAGTTGCTCGAGGCGGGCTACCCGAACCTCGACGCCCACGTCGGGATCATGAAGAAGCTCGGCCTCACGCCCGTCGTCGCGGTGAACCGCTTCCCCGCCGACACGGACCGCGAGATTGACGCGGTCGTCGAGCACTGCCAGGACGAGGGCGCGCGGGCCGCGACCCACACCGCGTACCGGGACGGCGGGAAGGGCGTAGAGGATCTCGCGAAGCTCGTCCTCGACGCCGCGAACCATTCCGCCCATGCGATCCGGCCCATCTACAAGGACGACGACCCTTTCCAGGAGAAGGTCACCAAGGTCGCGACGGAGATCTACGGGGCCGGCGACGTGAAGTTCGACGCCGCGGCCCTGGACGACCTCGAGCGCCTCGAGAACGCCGGCCTCGACCATCTCCCCGTGTGCATCGCGAAGACCCAGCTCTCCCTCACGGACGACGAGACCGTGCGCGGCGCGCCGGCGGGTTGGACCTTCAGGGTCCGCGGGGTCCGGGCGAGCGCGGGCGCGGGCTTCCTCGTCGTCCTCGCGGGGGAGATGATGCGGATGCCAGGTCTCAGCGCGGAGCCGGCGGCCCTGAGCATGGACATCGACGAACAGGGCCGAATCAAAGGCCTCTTCTGAACGACGAACCCTCGGGGGCGGCGGAACAAGGCCGTGACGACGCATCGAGAAATCCTCTCCCCCTTCGAAACGCGAGGGCACTCCTGAAGGGGCATGGGCATCCCCGCACGGTCTCCGCGCGCGATTTCGTCCGCTGGCTCCACACCGACACGCCGTATCCAAGCCCGAGTTTCGATGAGGTCGTGGGAAATCCCTTCTTCATGGTCCACGAGCTCGTTGAGATCGACGAGGTCAGGCGGATGGGATTGCGGATCACGAAGGACGTGATTGTGCGGAACATGGTGCGGACCAACGACGCGCCCCTGAAGGCGGCCCGCGTGGAGTTTGTTCACGTCCTTGTCCCGCGCGATCCGCGTGCTCTTACCGCCCGCGAGAATCAAGCCGGAGCGGTGTGGCGTGGCATCCCACCTCCGTTACTCTCAGCCGTCGCTCGTGCAGCCTAGGCGGTTCTTTCCCGCGTACACCCCGAAGCCCCTAGGATCGAGCTTGCCCACGAGTACGAGTTCGCGTCGCTCTGCGAGCTCCACCGCGCCTAGGAAGGGGACGCTCCACGTCACGAGGGCGCCAACGCCCATCCGAATCGTCTTGGCAATGATCTCTTCTCCGATGCGTCGAGTCGAGTACAGGATCCTGCCCGCGACCGGAAGGCCCGAGAGGAGGGCCTTCCCGAGGGCCTTATCGACCGCGCTGTGCCTCGAGAGATCAGACGCGAGGAGCATTCCGCCCTTCGAGGGGTCGTGCAGGGCGGCCCAATGGAGCGGACCGGCCCCGCGCAACGCTTCCTCCCGATTGTGAAGGGATTTCGCAAGCTCATCACCTTCTGGAGATCTCAATCAGACGGTGAACCAGAGTCTCCGCAGCGATGGAAAGATCCTCCGTGGGAAGAATCCTGCCAGCGTTCGCATCGAACAGAATGTTCCCCGAGGCAGGCACCTCTTCATCGCCAAGCCACAGAACAACTACAATCGGGAGTTTCGGGAAGAAATGCACCCGGAATCCCACGTCTCCGGTCTTCACGGGCTCCGCGCCGAGCATCTCGCCGACGTGCTTGAGAACCTCAGGGGCCGTACCAAAGGCCTTGACAATCAGGTCGATGGCCCTCGACTTGAACACGGAATAGTAAATGTCACCACCCTCGAATTCCCTGAACGTTGCGAGCCTGTTGGCCACCTCAGCCCTTCCGGCCCCCGCGACATAGTGAAGGATCAGCATCTGGAGGTGTAAGCTCAGATCCGCTTTCTCACCTACAACATACCTAATCTCTCTCGCCGGAAGGTCAAGGTCGC
>JBBSVS010000124.1:0-2618 GCA_038046665.1 Thermoplasmatota archaeon | reverse complement strand
CTGCGGATCGTAGAGGATCGTCTCATAGCCGAACTTGTGGAGCTGGAGATCCTCAACGATCTGGGGGCGGATCAGTCCACAGACGTAGGCGAAGGTGTTGATGCGGAAGCCCCGCCAGGGCTCCTCGGTCACCGAGGCCCCGCCCACGATGGGGCGCTTCTCCAGAACGATCACGCGGGCGCCCGCCTTCGCGAGGTAACCCGCTGTCACGAGGCCGTTGTGGCCTCCGCCCACGATGACGACGTCGAATTCCGCCAGGGCCTCACACCCGCGTGGGACATGACGACAACACGAAAGAAGATTTCTCCCGCCCTCGGGAGAAAGTAAAGGTGCCGAGGGCCTCCCCGATGCCTCGGCTGATCTCGTCGAGGGGGCCCGTCTACGACTTCCTCAGGAACGGGAGGCCCGTGCGCTTGTTCACGCCGACCTTGCGTCCCTTCGGCATCTCGTCGCAGGGCTTGCCGCTCTTGGGCTTCCTCTTGCTGAAGAAGTAGATCGTCACTGTCGGTCCCTTCTTCAGCTTCACCGCTCGCGAGTACAGAGTCCATCCCTGGTACAAGTACGGCATGTTTGACCTCGCCCCTCCATGCGCTAGGGTGTAAAAAGCGTTTCCCTCCCTTAGAAGCGTCCGACGCGGGACCGGTTGTAGCTGTATTATGGTCATTTCATGGCCCTCCCTAGGCCTATGGAGGGCGCGCCGCGCGGAACCGAAAGGCCCATATCGCCTCGTCGGATGGGGCGCCCGTGGCCGAGTTCCCGCCGCCCCTCACCGTGGGCCTCTTCGGGACCGATCCCGATTTCCTCCGGACCCTGGGCTCCGCAATCGGGAAGACCGGGACGGAGAGCGACCTGCGCTTCTGGAACAAGAAAGACCGTGACCTCAGCCTCACGGCGATCGCCCCGAGCACCTATCCGGAGAAGGTGGTCCCGATGCTCCAGGTGGCGGCCCTCTGCGATTATCCGGTCCTCGACGCGAACCAGCTCGATCCTGCCTTCGGGGAGATGGCCATCGCCCTCGCCGCGACCGGGAAGAAGGGGCTCCTAATCCTGCGAGACCCCGCGACCGCGGAACGGGCCAGGGCGCTCGTCAAGGGTCGCCTTCGTGGCTGGGTGCACATGGACTGGGCGGGGGAGGAATCCGTGCGCCGCTTTCGCGAGCTCCTGCCCGGGGTGCTGGTGCCCCGCGACGCGAACGCTCCCTGCACGGTGGTGCTGGACCACGCCTTCAGCGTCCGCGGCGTCGGCGCGGTCGCCCTGGGCTTCGTGCGGCGAGGGACGCTCCGCGTCCACTGCGAGCTGCGGCTCGCTCCCCTGGACGAGACCGTCCTCGTCCCCTCGATTCAGCGCTTCGACGAGGACCAGACGGACGCGCCGCCGGGGAGCCGCGTGGGTCTGGCCCTGAAGGGAGTCGAGGCGGACGAGATCAAGCGAGGCTTCGTGCTCACCGCGGACGAGGCCATCCTCTCCCGTCCCGTCGTCGCCGTGAAGCCGTACCGCAAGGTCGAGTTCGCCAGGGACACCGTGGAGGCGGGCGCGCGGGGGTTCCACCTGGCCGCGGGGCCCTATGTGCGTCCGGTGGTCCTGAACGAGGTGGGGCCCTCCCTGGAGGCCACCGCGGACCGCCCCATGCCCCTGGCCGCGGGGGACACCGCCTTCCTCGCGGTCCTCCGGGGACCGGGATCCCTGCGCGTCCTCGGCTCCGGTCCCGTGGTCCCGTAGAAGAGAATCACTCCCGAGAACGGGCCCGAAAGCCTTGTCTTATGCCCCACGAACCCGAGGAGCGAGGATTCCATGAAGGTCAAGCTGCATGAGATCGAATGCAACGAGGACGAGCTGCTCGACATCCCGGACTCCTGGATCCCCGTCCGGCTGGAGCACAACGGGTACGCCACGCCGCCCCGCAAGGCCTACACTCTCTACGTCCTCGAGCGCTCCTGACGAGGCTCCCCTGCGTGCGTTCGGAGCACCGCGCGACGCGGAAACGGGAGGGGTCGAGCCGGGGCCCGCAGGGCATCCGCCTCCCGGAGCGCCGGGCTCCCGCAAGGCCGTATTCATCGCAATTTATATTAATGAGACCCTGGCATCCATCACAATTTATATAAATCACCACATAGGTGCGGTTCCCTTGAGGAAGGGCTATGATGCAAGGTCCCCCACCCCCCATGATGCAGCAATCGATGATGTCTCGGAATCGGATGTTGATTGTCGGCGCGATCGGCCTCGGCCTCCTTCTTCTGATGGCCGGGGGCGTCCTCTTCAACATGGGCGCCGCCCGAGTGGTGAACGACACCCTGGACCAGCAGGTCTCCCGGTACAACCTCCAGAATGTCTGGGCCCCGGTCCTCTGGAACGTCGGGATGCTCTTCTTCGTAGGCGGCCTCGTCCTCGCGGTGATCGCCAGGGAGGAGATGGACCCCTTCGTGCGCCT
This sequence comes from Thermoplasmatota archaeon, assembly GCA_038046665.1. GTDB lineage: Archaea > Thermoplasmatota > Thermoplasmata > RBG-16-68-12 > RBG-16-68-12 > RBG-16-68-12. The sequence goes on along the minus strand of JBBSVS010000124.1, from coordinate 190 downwards.
GTTCCTGCTGATCCTCGCCTTCGTCGCCCTGCTGCTGATCCTGGCGAAACCCACCACCATCTTCGGGTGAGGTGGCTCGATGCCGACGATGGCGGACAGACTTTGGGAGATTGGCAAGTCGCCGCCCCAGCACCTGACGTTCCTGGTGTTCGGTCTCGTGGCGCTCCTGACCGGCGTGATCGCTCGGGCG
>JBBSVS010000123.1:0-1815 GCA_038046665.1 Thermoplasmatota archaeon | reverse complement strand
GGTGCGGGTACGCCCGGGGCCGCGAGGGCATACACATGTTGCCAGAACGCGATCATGAGGTTACGAGCGTCGTCCTCGTACTGGGTGTAGGAGACCGCACCGCCCACGACGGCCACGGGCCAGAAGACGATCGCGGAGATGCCGCCGAGGACCACGCCCTCGTCCGTGATCTGCGCGTTCACCCGCAGGTCAACCGAGCAACCGCCGCTCACATCGTCCAGCGAGAGTTCGAATTCCCGCTTCAGTCCGATGCGGCTGTAGAAGGAGGAGCCCATCATCCGGTACGGGCCCGACTGAGAGAGGTGGAATCCCGCGCGGCCCCACCAGTCCCAGGCCTTGGCCCACAGGTCCTCCCGGCGCACACCGGAGATCATGCGGACTTCACGCTTCTCGAACATCGGCCCATCGAGGCGAATCCGACCATATGGACCTTGCCACGGAAGCCCGCGCGTGCGCGGGCCGCCAGCGCAAGTTTATTACGAATCCACAGATTCGCCTGGGAACGTCGCGTGCGTGGGTTGCCAAGCTTGGTCAAAGGCGCAGGACTCAGGATCCTGTCCTGTAGGGGTTCGCAGGTTCAAATCCTGCCCCACGCATCCTTTCCCCGTTGAACGAAAGCCCTGGGCCGTGGAATCCACCAAGGCGCCTAAATGTACATTCAATCGGAAAGGATGGCGTTCCCGCACGGGGCCCTTTATGGCCTGGGATGGCCATCTTTGTACGTGGCCTATATGAACGTTATAAGGCCGCGTTATAAGTCGCACGACCGACAAACGTCGGACATTGGGTTTATGTGGCGCCTTTACTTTTCCACGCTCGGACGCGTTATATATGAAACGCCGCCTAAGTACGAAACCTATTCATAGTTTCAAGCCCATGCTTCGGGTGCCCAAGTGAACGGGTTTCGACGGGTCCCCTCGCTCGTGAAAACACGAGCTTCGATCCCCCGCCTGTCGCGGCCCGACGACCGGTCGGAGGCCGGGCGGATTCTCGCTTGGAGGTGGTCCCTTGCCGTCCCAGAAGTTCAGCCGGAAGTACCTGACGAGGCACAAGAAGAGCGCACAGCTCTGGCGCCGCGCCGCGAAGTTGTCCCCCGGCGGTGTCGAGAGCAACATCCGCTTCTTCCGGCCCCATCCATTCTTCGCGGACTACGGCGACGGCGGATACATCTACGACGTGGACGGGAACAAGATCCTCGACTTCATGATGGGCATGGGGGCCCTCCTCCTCGGCCATAACAACCGGGACATCGCCCTCGAGGTGATCAAGCAGCTCGAGTCGGGCTCCTTGATGGGAATCACCACGGAGCTCTTCGCGGAGTACATCGAGCAGATTCAGAAGGCGATGCCTTGGATGAAGAAAGTCCGCCTCTGCAACAGCGGGACCGAAGCCACGATGCACGCGATGCGCGTCGCCCGCGCGTACAGCGGGAAGGACAAGATTGCGAAGGCGGAGGGCGCGTACCACGGGGCCAACGACTACGCCCTCATGAGCCTGGACATGGACAACCGCACCGCGCGGCGGATGGTCGGCTACAAGCCGGTCCCCTACGGCCGAGGCGTGCCCAAGGCCATCGCGGATACCATGGTCATCTATCCCTTCAACGACATCGAAGGCACCGCGGAGGTCCTTGAGGAGAACGCGGACGACGTCGGCGGCCTCATCATCGAGCCCGTCCTCTGCGGCCCGGGAGTCATCATCCCGAAGAACAACTATCTGAAGAAGCTCCGCCAGCTCACGCGCAAGATGGGAATCGTCCTCATCTTCGACGAGGTCATCACGGGCTTCCGCTACGCGCCCGGCGGCGCCCAGCAG
>JBBSVS010000122.1:0-7549 GCA_038046665.1 Thermoplasmatota archaeon | reverse complement strand
CTTCTTCGACCCCACCGCGAAGTGGGAGATGTCCGAGCTCATGCTCCATTACCTGGCGGGGATCCTGGCCCACGCGCGGGAGACGTGCGCGGTCCTGGCCTCCTGGGTCAACTCCTACAAGCGTCTCGTGCCCGGATACGAGGCCCCCGTGTACATCTCCTGGGCGAACAGGAACCGCTCCGCGATGGTGCGAATCCCCCAGGGCCGCGGCATGTCGACGCGGATGGAGGTTCGCAACCCGGACTGCGCGGGCAACCCGTACCTGCAGTACGCCTCGATGATCGCCGCCGGCCTCGCGGGCGTCGAGAAGAAGCTCGACCCGCCGGAACCCATCGAGACGGACATCTACCATCTCACGGCCGCGGAGCGGAAGAAGCTCGGGATTGGCTCCCTCCCCGCGAACCTCGAGGAGGCCCTCGAGGAGTTCGAGAAGTCCGAGATCATGCGCGAGACCCTCGGCTCGCACGTGTTCCCCCACTTCCTCTACCTGAAAAGGCAGGAGTGGGACGACTACCGCGTCCGCGTGACCGACTACGAGATCCAGAAGTACCTCCCGATCCTCTGAGCGGGCACACCCTTTAAGTCGAGGGACCGCTGTGGGTCCGGGCACCATGGCGGAACCCCGGGACGACGTATCGGAAGAGCGGCGCATCCTGAAGGACGCGAAGGTCCTCGACGACAAGCTTCTGGAGAAGATGGACATCTACCCCGGGGACCGCGTCCGCTTCCGCTTCTATCATCCGGAGAACGGTTTCGAGGAGATTGTCGGGCACTTCCTCGGCTTCTACACCCTGTACGAAGGCCCGGAAGGCGGTGGGGATCTGAACATCATGATCCGTGTGGTCAAGGACGGCCGCACGACGGTCCTCTACAAGGACCGGGCCTATCTGGAGGAATTCGAGGTCCTCGACGCCAATCTGGACGTGCGGGAGCAGATCAAGAATCTCGATGCCCGCAGCGGGCGCCATGTGGGCCACGAGTTCGGGTGAGTCCCCTCAGTAGGAGTCGATCCCGCGCGCCAGATCCTGCAGGCGCTTGATGCGCTGCTCGATGGGCGGGTGGGTGCTGAACATCCGGGTGAAGTTGCTCGCCGAGAACGGGTTCACGATGAAAAGACCCTGGGACGATGGGTTTCCGAACTGCAGGGGCCTGCGCTTGTTGGCAACCTCGAGTTTCTGCAGGGCGGACGCGAGGGCCAGGGGCTGGCCAATCATCTTCGCACCGCGGTAGTCGGCCTTGTACTCCCGGCTGCGGGAAATGGCCAGCTGAACAAGCAGGGCCGCAATGGGCGCTAGGACCATTCCCACGACCGCGAGGAGCGCGGCGGCGCCGTTGTTGCCCCGGTTCCGGGAACCCCCGAAGAGGCTGTTCCACCAGAACATCCGGGCGAGGATCGAGATGGCGCCCGCGATCGTGGCGGCGACGGACATCACGAGGATGTCCCGGTTGTTCACGTGGGAGACCTCGTGGGCGAGCACGCCTCGGAGCTCGTCCTCCGTCAGGACGTTCAGGATGCCCTGGGTGCAGGCCACGACCGCGTGCTTCGGATTCCGGCCCGTGGCGAAGGCGTTCGGAGTCTGCGAGGGCACGATGGCCACGCGGGGCATGGGGATGTTCGCTTGCTGCGCGATCTCCCGCACGATTCGGTACAGCTGGGGCGCCTCCGCTTCCGTCACCATCTTCGCGCGATACGACCAGAGGACCATCTTGTCCGAGAAGAAGTAGGAGAAGGCGTTGATTCCGGCGGCCAGGAGGAGGAACAGGATCGTGCTCGTGATCCAGTCTCCCAGCCAGACCGTCCCGATGGCCCAGCCGAAGACCATGAAGATGGCCGTGAGGGTCGCGAAGAGGACCAACAGCCGGAGTCGGGCTCCCATGGTTTCCACACCCCACGAACTAGGGTATCGTGTTTCTACTCCGAGGTCCCATATCAACTTGGCGATGGACCTCCCACTCCCCCCGCGCGCGTCAGAGGCCCAAGACCTGAGAGTAGCCCTCCATGTCCATGAACCCGTGGCCGCTGATGTTGAAGGCGATGACTTTCTTCTCCCCGGATTCCTTGGCCTTCAGGGCCTCGTCGATCGCGCAGGCGACGCTGTAGGCGCTCTCCGGCGCGGGCAGGAACCCCTCGGCCTGGATGAACTGCCGAGCCCGGGCGAACACGTGCTTCTCGTCTTCCGGATAGGCGACCGTGTCGAGGTAGCCCAGGTGCCGGAGGAAGGAAAGGATGGGCGCGCACCCGTGGTATCGGAGGCCGTCCCCGCGGATGGGCCGCATGTCCTTCTTGTGGCCCAGGGTGTACATCTTCAGCAGGGGCGTGATCTCCGCGTGGTCCGCGAAGTCGTAGCGGTACTCCCCCTGGAGGTTCGGGGCCGCCTGGCTCTGCGCCGCGAGGAAGCGGATGGCCTTCCCGTGGATGGCATCCGCGAAGAAGGGCAGCGCGAAGCCGCCGAAGTTCGACCCTCCGCCGAGGCACGAGATCACGAGGTCCGGGTACTCGCCGAGCATCTCGAACTGCCGTTTCGTCTCGAGGCCGATGACGGTCTGGTGGAGGAGGACGTGGTTCAGGACGGAGCCGAGGCAGTAGATCGCCTTCTCGTCCCGGCGGGCGTCCTCCAATCCCTCGGACACCGCGATGCCCAGGGACCCGGGATGCTTCGGGTTCTCCTTGAGGAGGGCGCGGCCGACCTCGGTGCGTGCGCTCGGGGAAGCGAAGACCTCCGCCCCGTACAGCTTCATGAAGTCCCGTCGCTGGGCCTTCCAGTCGTACACGGCCCGCACCCAGTAGATCGTCGTCTTCAGGCCGACGAGGCTCGCGGCGTAAGCGAGGGCGGTCCCCCACTGTCCCGCCCCGGTCTCCGTGGTCAGCCGCTCGTACCCTTCCCGCTTCGCGTACCACGCCTGGGCCAGGGCCGTGTTCACCTTGTGGCTGCCCGTGGGGCTGTAGAACTCCGCCTTGTAGTAGAGCTTCGCCGGCGTGCCGAGGCGCTCCTCGAGGCGGCGGGCCCGGATGAGGGGACGCGGGCGGCCCGCCTGCAGGTAGAGCTCCTGGATCTCCGGAGGGATGTCGATCCAGCGCTGGGTCGAGCTCTCCTGGCGGAGGCACTCCCCGAGGAGGAGCTCCGGGAGGGCCTTGATCCGCGAGGGTCCGTCCTCCGGATCCTTCGGCGGGGGGAGAGGCTCCGGGAGGTCCGCCTGGATGTTGTACCACTTCGTCGGGCGCTCGTCCTCGGGCAAGTGAACGACAAGAGGATCGTCTCGCAAAATCGCACCCCGCCGGACCGGCCGGATATCCGATGACCGGCCTTTAGGGTTTCCTGGCCGTCGCCGCAGAAGTGGAGCCTGAGGTCGAGGATTGAGCAGAGGATCAGAGCAAGAGCCCCTGGACCTCGACGACCGCCATGCCCCCGGCAGGCAGCGCGCGCGCAATCTCCTCGATGGGGACCCCGAAGAGAGTTGCGAGACGCTTGGAAAACCGCTCCCGATCGTCCTTCCCGGGAGCGAGGACGACGAACTTGGACGAGCGGGCCGCGACCGCCGACACGGGACCGCCCATGATCTTGCGGTGGCCCTCGACCTCCACCTCGCCGATGGCCATGCGGACGGACAGGTCGTGGAAATAGTTCCGCTTCCCTCGGATCATGAAGGCGCCGCGGGGCAGGAACTCGCCGGACTCCGCCTGCTTCGACACCTGTTCGGGCAGGACCCAGTACGCGCTCCCGCTCGCGATGCCCGCGGACCACGCCTTGCTGTAGAAGAGAGCGAACTCGCATGCCTCGCGGAGCGTGGCCTCCGTGGCCTTCGAGCCTTCCTTCACGACCGTGGACGGCGCGCCGTGGAGGTCGGCGTGAGCGTAGCGATCCCCATCCTTGAGGTGCTTCTTCACGAGCTGGTCGTTCGTGCGTGCGTCGCGCCCGCCGAGGATGAGATGGCCTTCGGAGCTCAGGGTCCAGCGGTACGCGTCGAACCACATCGCCTTCGTCCCGCGGACCTTCGGCTTCTTGGCGACTTTCACGGCCTTCTTGCGGGCCGCGGCCACTTCGGCCTTCGTGGTCTGGATGGCCTCCTCCACACGCTGGGCCTTGAGCTGGGCCTCCCGGCGCTTGTCGTAGAGCGCCTGGGCGTTCGCGGTCACGTCCTTGTCGTACTCCAGCGTGATCGCGTCGAAGTCGGCGATGCCAACGGTGATCGTGCGGGCCTTGCGGTCCACCGCCTTCACCTGGCTCTCCGCAGGTGGCTCGCCGCCTTCGCGGATGGTCTTGAGCAACTCGTCGAAGAGGGCGTAGTGGCCGTACAAAAAGTGGGCCTGGGCCTCGTGACGGACGATCTCCTCGCGCAGGGAGCGCAGGCTCTCCTCCTGTTGGGCGATGCGCCGCTCGAGCTTTGCGGCGGCCTCGTCTGCTTTGGCCGCCTCAGGTTCGGCGACAGAGAGGAAGTGGGAGAGCGCCTCGTTGAACGTGGGGAACTCCTGACGTTCCCGGCCCGCATGCTGGACCAGGTCGATGGGCGTCGCGTCGACGACCCGCCCGTCCTCCAGAAGGACGGCGGGACGGCGCTCCTCATCGACCGCCACCGCGAGGTTGTTGAGGGCCGTGTACAGAGCGTCGATCTGGACGTCGGTCAGGTCCTTGACCTTCGACTCCTTGTCCAGGTTCGCGCGGAGGCAGAGCTCCTCGGCGTACTGCCCGCCTAGGTTGAGGACGCTGGCCAGGACGCGGACGATCTGGCCCTTGGCCCCGCGGATGGCGTCCGCGAATCCTCGGCGGTCGAGTTCGAGAGGGTCCAGGCCCGTGGCCGGGAAGGCGTAGGGCTCATCGGGGCGCACGGTGCGGTCCCTGTACGTCTGCGGGGAGAGGCATGCGACCGTGGTGTCCCCCTTCACGACGACGAGGTTCCCCTTTCCGAAGAGCTCGAAGATGATCCGGCATGTGTCGGGGCCTCGTTCCACGGCGAAGATCGCGATGCGGTCGAAGCCTCGTTGCTCCACGGAGGTGATGCGGGCGTTGTCGAGGAGCCGGCGCAAGGTCTGGGCGAAGGCCGGGGGCGTCTCCGGCTTCCGCTCGACTTCGTGGAGGCAAAGCCACTGTCCCGACTTCGAGTAGAGCTCCGCCTTGCCCCCGCCGGGCGCGTTGACCCGGAGGATGACCTCTTCGTCCCGCTGGTACGCCTTGTCGATGTGGCCTCCGACCAGGCTTTGCCACTCCGCGACGAGGGCCCGGACGTCGAAGGAGGAGAGGGTCGACTTCATGGTTCGTCGGACGAAGGTTCCGACCTTACTTGATGATTCCGCTCCGGCGTCTCAGCCCTTGCGTGCGCGGCCGTCCTCGAGGGCCACCATGGCCGCGTTGCGTCCCGGGGCGCCGGTCACGCCGCCCCCGGGATGCGCGCTACTCCCGCAGATGTACAGGTCCTCCACGGGCGTGCGGTATCCGGACCATCCGGGAACAGGCCGCAGGGAGAACAACTGGTCGGGCGTCATGTCCGTCTGGTAGATGCAGCCGTGCAGGAGGCCCCACTCCCGCTCCATGTCCAACGGCGTGATTACCTCGCGCTTCTCGATCGCGTGCGTCAGGTTCGGCGCGAATTGCGCAAGGGTCTCGATGATCGTGTCGCCGGCCTCCTCCCGACGGTCGTCCCAATTCCCCTTCGCCAGGCGGTACGGGAAGTACTGCGAGTAGATGGAAAGAGTGAACTTTCCGGGTGGCGCGAGGCTCGGGTCTGTGACGGAGTGCAGGACGCAGTCCAGGAACGGTGCCTTGGAGGGGTTCCCCCACTTCGCGTCGTCCCACGCCCTCTCCAGGTAGTCCACGGTCGGGCACACGTCGATGTAGCCCTTGTGGTGCGGTTGGACCGTCCTCCCGGGTCGGCAAGTGAAGTCCGGGAGCTCGGATAGGACGCAGTTCACCTTCGTGACCACGCCCGAGGCCTTCACCCCTCGGACCTTTTCAAGGAACTCCTTGTCGATCCCGTCCGGAGGCAGGAGGTCCAGGAACGTCGTCTTGACGTCCAGGCTGGAGAGGACCATCTTTGAATCGATTATCGTGCCATCCGCGAGCTGGACGCCTACGGCCCTCCCGTCCTTCGTGAGGATGCGCTTGACGCCCACGCCAAGGCGGATGTCGGCGCCGAAGTGCCGTGCCGCCTTCGCCAGGGCCTCGCTGATCCCGCCCATCCCGCCTTTCGCGTAGCCGAAGGTCTGCTTGACCCCGTTGATCTCATGGAGGAGCATGTGGCCCAGCATGAGGGCCGTCCCCGGGGTCTTCGGTCCCGCCGGGAGCCCGATCGTCGCGGCGGTGACGAGCATCGCCTTGACCTCGTCCGATTCGAAGAACTCGTCCAAGAGCTCGGCGGCGCTCTGAAGGAGGATGCGCTTCGCGAGTTCCTCCGCCTCCGCGCCTCGGAACATCCCGATCAGGTCGGGCAACGGGGGCGGAGCTTCGAGGACCATCGCCTCGATGAGCTCCATGACCTCGGTCCAGAACGCGACATACTTGGGGTAGGTGTCCGCATCCTTCTTGGAGAAGCGGGCGAGCTCCTTGTAGTTCCTTTCGTTGTCATTCCACAGGAGGATCGAATCGCCGTTCGGGAAGGGCAGGAAGAACTGCGGCTCGAACGGATGGGCCTCGTAGCCAAACTTCGCGAGCTCAAGGTCCGCGATGATCTCCGGGCGCAGGAGTCCTGCGGAGTACGCGAGGCGGGAGAACCTCACTCCCGGGAAGACCTCCTCCGTGACGCTGGCGCCGCCGACGACCCGGCGGCGTTCCAGGACGAGGACCTTCTTCCCGGCCTTCGCGAGATAGGCCGCGGCGACGAGGCCATTGTGCCCGCCACCCACGACGATGGCATCGAACGTCGCTACGCTCCCGCCTCCCCTCCTCGATTGCCGCCGCGGTTGAATTGCGCCGGGAACGCGCTCACCCGATAAAAAACCGCCGATGGAGGGCTACCAACGGTCCCAGTGGAGCATCTCCGACAATGGGAGGCGTTCCGGCGGCTCCGGTTGCTCTGCCGGCTTGCCCAATGGGATGAGGGCGAGGGGCCGGGCGGGCGCAGGGAGGCCGAGAATCTGCCTCACCCGGCCCTCGTCGAAGGCCCCGATCCAGACCGTGCCCAGGCCCGCGGCGTGGGCCGCGAGGAGGAGGTTCTGCGTCGCCGCGGCCGCGTCCTGGATCATGTAGAGGTTCCGCCCCCGGGCGCCGTACTTCCCGATCCTTCTCGCGTTCGCGCAGACGACGATCACGACGGGCGCTTCCGCGACGAACTCCTGGTCCAAGGCCGCCCGTGCGAGGGCCCGCCTCGTGGCCGGGTCCCGGACGACGACGAAGTCCCGCGACTGGAGGTTCCCCGAGGAGGGAGCCCAGTTCGCGAGTTCGAGGAGCTCCCGGACCCGGTCCTCGGGCACGGGATCAGGACGGAACGATCGGATGCTCCTCCGGTTCCGAATCGCCTCTTGGAGTTCCATGGGCGGCGCATGGAGGATGGGAGGACATCAACGTAGCGTACGGGGAAATCGTATGTCCCGTTCCGGGCGTGGTTGAGGGGGCGTCAC
>JBBSVS010000121.1:0-3422 GCA_038046665.1 Thermoplasmatota archaeon | reverse complement strand
GTGGCCCTCGATCCGAGAGACCGCTGCACTCGCTGCGGCGGGGAGGTGATCGACCGGCAGGTCAAGAGCCGCTGGCTTGGAGAGGCGTCGGGGATCCCAATCACGCCTACCGGGGCCCCGCCAATTGGCCGGGAAGCCGGACCAGGTGGACCCGGAGCTGGCCAAGGAGGACGGCGCCACGTACGTCCGTGCGTACGGCGCGATGTGAGGGAGTCAATCGGATGACGAAGCTGTACTACGAGAAGGATGCGGACTTGGGCACCCTCAAGGGGCGCACGGTCGCGGTCGTGGGCTACGGGATCCAAGGACGGGCGCAGGCGCTGAACCTGCACGACAGTGGCGTGGACGTCGTCGTGGGCCTGAGGCCCAAGGGCGAATCGTGGAACGCGGCGCAGAAGGACGGCCTCGAGGTCGCGAAGGTCTCCGAGGCCGTGGCCTCCGCCGACGTCGCGATGATGCTCGTCCCCGACGAGGTCCAGCCCGAGGTGTACCGCCTCGAGGTGGGCCCGTACCTCAAAGAGGGAGCGGCCCTCGAGTTCGCCCACGGGTTCAACATCCGCTACGGGACGATCCAGCCCTCGAAGGACGTGGACGTGATCATGGTCGCCCCCAAGGCGCCCGGCGCGGCGGTGCGGGAGAACTTCCTCCGTGGGTCCGGCGTGCCCGCCCTCTTGGCGGTCCACCAGGACGCCACGGGGAACGCGCACAAGGTCGGACTTGCGATTGCGAAAGGCCTCGGCTCCACGAAGGTAGGTGTCATCGAGACCACCTTCACCGAAGAAACGGAGACGGATTTGTTCGGCGAGCAGGCGGACCTGTGCGGCGGCGCCTCGGAGCTCATCAAGGCCGCCTTCGACGTGCTCGTGAAGGCGGGCTACCAGCCCGAGCTTGCGTACTTCGAGGTCCTCCACGAGCTCAAGATGATCGTCGACCTGATTCAGGCGGGCGGCATCGAGAACATGTGGGCCAACGTGTCCAACACGGCCGAGTACGGCGGCCGCACGCGCGGGCCCAAGGTCATCGACGACCACGTCCGCAAGAACATGGAGGCGCTCCTCAAGGACATCAAGAGCGGTGCCTTCGCGCAGGACTGGATCCAGGAGTACAAGAAGGGCATGCCGACCCTCGCGAAGGGGCGGAAGAACGGCAAGGACTCCCAGCTCGAGCAGGTCGGGCGGGACGTTCGGCGGATGTTCACGTGAGTGGTGGAACGATTGGCGGGGGCCACGCTGGAATGCATACGCTGCGGGTCGACCTTCTCCGGGCCGGAGGACTTGTACGCGTGCCCGGAGTGCGGCGACGGCCTCCAGCTGGTCCTCGACCTGGCCGGCTTCTCCTATTCGACGCTCGCGGCCTCCTGGCGCGCGCGCCCCCCGGGCGTGTGGCGCTACCGCGAGCTGCTCCCCCTGAACGGCGGCGGGGAGGTGAGCCTCCAAGAAGGAGGGACGCCTCTCCTGCGTGTGGGCAACCTGGGCGCGGCCGCGCCCGGGATTTCGTGGTTCGCCAAGAATGAGGGGCAGAACCCCACCGGATCCTTCAAGGACCGCGGGATGACGGTCGGGGTGACGCGCGCGCGCAACCTGCGCCGAACGCGCGTGATCTGCGCCTCGACGGGTAACACGGCCGCCTCCCTCGCCGCCTACGCCTCCCGCGCCGGGATCCCGTGCGCGGTGCTCGTGCCCTCGGGCGGCGTCGCCCAGGGCAAGCTGGCCCAGGCCCTCTTCCAGGGCGCGAAGGTCGTGGCCGTGAAGGGCTCCTTCGACGACGCGATGAAGGTCGTGGTGGAGGCGGCGAAGCGCCTCGAGGCCTACGTGCTCAACTCGATCAACCCCTATCGCATCGAGGGGCAGAAGACCGCGGCCTTCGAGGTCTACGAGCAGCTCGGTGGGCATGTGCCGGACTGGCTCGTGTGCCCGGTGGGCAACGGCGGCAACCTGGCCGCGTACTGGAAGGGATTCCAGGAGCTGAAGGCGATCGGAGCGACGGACCGCCTCCCGCGGCTCGTGGGCGTGCAGGCCGAGAAGGCCGCGCCCATCGCGGACGCGATCCAGCGGAACCTGAAGGAGATCGTGCCCGTCGCAAAGCCGGAGACCTTCGCGAGCGCGATCCGCATCGGGAACCCCGCGAACTGGTCGAAGACGTTGCGGGCGATCCGCGAATCCGACGGGACGGCCCTCAAGATCCCGGACAAGCTCATCATGGACGCCCAGTCGCTCCTCGCGCGCCGCGAGGGCATCTTCGTCGAGCCCGCGAGCGCGGCGAGCGTGGCGGGTGCGCTGCGGCTCGCGCAGGAGGGGACCTTCGACAAAGGGGACACGGTCGTCTGTGTGTGCACCGGCCACGGGCTCAAGGACCCGGAGGCGGCGATGGCGGCGCAGCGCCCGCAGAAGGCCGTCGAGGCGACCGTGGACGCGATCGTGGCCGCCGTGGTCGGAGGCAGGGCATGAGGGTCATCCTCGTGGGCCTCGGCGCCCTGGGCCAGGGATTCCTGGACCACCTCGCGGCGCGCGCGGACGAGCTGCGGGACCGCTACGGTCTCCGCGTGAAGGTCGTCGCGGCCCTGGACACGAGCGGCGCCGTCGTGCAGCCTTCCGGCGTCGATCCGGGCGTCCTCCTCCGGGCCAAGCGCTCTCCCGGCGGCCTCTCGAACCTGCAGCCCGGGTTCCGCCCCGGGCGGCGGGCGCTGGAGATCATCCACACGGTGGAGGCCGACGCGGTCGTCGAGGTCACCCCGACGAACATCCTCGACGGCGAGCCGGCGATGTCCCACATCCGTGGGTCCCTGAAGGCGAAGCGCCACGTGGTCACGGCGAACAAGGGCCCGATCGTCCTGGCGATGAGCTACCTGGCCGCCCTCGCGGAGGAACAGGGCGTCCTCCTGCGCTTCAGCGGGACCGTGGGCGGCGGCACGCCGATGCTCGACCTGGCTCGCCTGGGCCTGCGCGGGGACCAGGTCGTCGAGATCGCCGGCATCCTGAACGGGACCACGAACTACATCCTCACCCGGATGGGGGAGGGCCTCGAGTTCGACGCCGCGCTGAAGGAGGCGCAGAAGCTCGGGTACGCAGAGGCCAACCCCCAGTACGACGTCGAAGGCACCGACGCGGCGATCAAGCTCACGATCCTCTCCAACTGGGTCATGGGGGCCAAGCTTCACGTGACTGACGTGGCCACGCGGGGCATCGAGTCGATCACCCGCGCGGACGTCGAGCGGGCCCGCGCCCAAGGCAAGGTGATCAAGCTCCTCGCCCGCTACGACGGGAAGCGCGCGCGGGTCGAACCGGAGCTCATCCCGGCCTCGGATTCGCTCAACGTGCCCGGTCCGCTCAACGCGGTCACGTACACCACGGAGGACCTGGGATCCGTCACCCTGATCGGGAAGGGCGCGGGCGGTCGGGAGACCTCCTCCGCCCTCGTGAGGG
>JBBSVS010000120.1:0-4461 GCA_038046665.1 Thermoplasmatota archaeon | reverse complement strand
GAACGCGAGCCAGGCGCGGCGCTTCGTGCTCATCCTCGCGCCCTTCGCGCCCCACATGGCGGAGGAGATCTGGCACCGCATCGGCCATGAGGACTTCATCTCGAGTGCCGCCTACCCGGAGGCGAATCCCGCGGAGATCGACGAGAGGGCCGAAGCCGCCGAGGCCCTGCTGCAATCCACCTTGGGCGACATCCGCGAGATCGTCAAGGTCACCGGATTGAAGCCGAGGCGCGCGGCCCTGTACGTTGCGCCCGCGTGGAAAACGCGCGTGCGCGCGACGGCGGTGGACTTGGCGCGCAGGGGTCCGGTGGCGATGAACGTCCTGATGGAGAAGGCGCTCGCGGAACCCGGGATGCGGGACCGCGCGAAGGACGTGGCCGCGTACGCGAAGAAGGTGACCGAGGACCTGCGTCACGTGAAGCGCGAGGACCTGGACCGCGTCGCAGGTGTGGCCGACGAGTTCGCCTTCTTCTCCGAGAACACGTCATTCTTGAGAGAAGAGCTCGGCCTCCGAGTGGACGTGTTCCGCGGGGACGATGCGGCTCGATGGGACCCCGCGAAGAAGGCGGACCACGCGGTCCCCGGCCGCCCCGCGATTTACCTGGAGTGAGCGCATGAAGATTGTGAGGCCAAGGCCGCCCGAGACCCAGTTCAAGCGGAAGCGGGGTCCGCCGCCCCAGGCGACGAAACTCCTCCTCTCCTCCCTCGCCGCGGGACTCATCTTCATGGGACTCCTGGCGGTGGTGTTCGTGCCGCGCTACCTGGAGAACCTCAACCAGCCGCCCATCGTGGTCTTAGAAATCCACGCGAGCGCGGATGCACGCCTTGTCATTGACGCGGCGAGCGTCTCCCTCGACCTGTCCAAGTTCAACGCTTCGCTATTGCAGGACAACGCGACGATCGCGTCCCTGCCTGCCGGACTGACCCCCGGCGGCAGCACGTTCCGATTCGTTGACGCGAACAGGAACGGTGTGCTCGACACGGGCGACTACTTCGTCGTCGGCGTCACGGTCCGGGCCAGCTACCGGCTCCAGATATGGCAGGAGGATGTGGGTCGCCTCGTCGGCGTCTACTCCTGGGAAGGCCTTCTTTCCTGAAGGGATTTCTCCTCAGAACGTCCTGCGATTCTATGTCGGGACGGACCCCTAACCGAACAGGATTGCGATGCCGGCAAGCGTGGCCATGACCCCGAGCGCCACGAGGACCAGCATGGTTCTCCAGAAGCTGCGGTCCTCGGAAACACCGGCCTCTTCCAACGGACCCCGCACGTTCCTGTACCCTTCGAGCGGCTCGATGCGGATGGGCGGACGGGTGGCAGTCGTGCCGGTACCTCTCGCGGGCGACAGGGTCCCACGACCGGATGAGGGCATGCCGGGAATGCCCGTACCCCACGCGTCGCAATGTTTAACTAAGGCCGGTCGTTTGGCCGCGTCGCGGGCCTGTAGCTTAGCTAGGTAGAGCGATCGGCTCTTATCGGCACGCCTATCCGGTTGTCGAGAGACACCGATAGGTCAAGGGTTCGAATGGCCTCGCGGCACGCACCCCGGGGCTCCGAAAATCCCTTCAGGCCCGTCCCCTTCTCACCGCCCGAACCTTCATCTGGCCCGGACCCTTCGGTTATGCGGACCCATGGCGAGGAATCTCTACTTCATCGGCACGGCCGGGGCGGGGAAATCCACACTCGTCCATTCCTTCCAGGTGTGGATGAACTCCCAGGGCCTCGATTGTGTGACGGTGAACCTGGACCCGGGCGCGGAGTCGATCCCCTACGCTCCCGATGTGGACGTCCGGGACTGGATCAACCTCCAGGGGGTCATGGACGAGCAGGAGCTCGGTCCGAACGCGGCCCAGGTGGCCGCCGCGGACCTCCTCGCCCTGAACGCGAAGGAGATTGCGGACGTCCTGGAGACCTTCGACACGAGCTATTTCCTGATCGATACTCCCGGCCAGATCGAGCTCTTCACCTTCCGCTCGTCCGGCCCGGTGATCGTGGACGCCTTCGGCCGGGATGATTCCGCCCTCGTCTACCTGAACGACCCGAGCCTCGTGCGGACGGCCACGGGCTATATCTCCTCGGTCCTCCTGAGCGCCACGGTCCAGTTCCGCCATGGGCTGCCCTTCATCAATCTCCTGAGCAAGTCGGATCTGCTGCAGGAGCCGGATCTGGAGCGGATCGTGAAGTGGTCCCTGGACCCCTTCGCCCTATACGAGGCCCTCTTCGCGGACCGGACGACGCCGAAGACCCTCCTCGACGTGGAATTCCTGAAGAGCATGGAGACGATTGGCGTGTATCGCCGCTTGGTGCCGGTGTCCTCGGAGATCATGTTCGGTTTCGAGGATATCTACAACCATGTGCAACAGGTCTTCGAGGGTGGCGAGGACCTTTCGAAGGACTGAGGGGCCCGCGAAAGCGCTCTCATTCCGGATAACGACCGCGGGCGGTTCATATGCCACGTGCGCCGCTCGCCCTCCTCGGCGAGTGCATGCTCCTCCGCGAGAACCCCTACGAGTTTGTGGGCCCGGCCAAGCAGACGTCCCCGAAAGTGCGGAAGGAGCGTCGCAGGAAGCCCAAGGCCGCGTGATCAGAGCAGTCCCTCGAAGGCCTTGAGGGCCTCGGGGTGCCGGGTTTTCACCGCGTCCAAGATCGTCCGGACCGTGTAGGTCTCGAGCTTCGCCTCGGCCACGGCACGGATGACTTCGTTGATCGTCTTGTCATCGACCTTCTGCATGGCCTGCTTGATCAGGTAATGGCGCGCAAGCTCCTCCTCCATGCGGCCCCGCCATCTCCTTTCGTAGGCGCGGAGGCCCTCTTCGGATCCGTCGCCCCGGTGAACCGCCTCCGCGGCGACCTCCCCCGCGTATCGGCCGGAGAGGAGCCCGTTCTGGATTCCCGCACCCGTCAGGGGATCGATGAGCCGCGCGGCATCCCCGGCGAGCATGAGTCCCGACGTCACGCTCTTCTCGACGGGCAGAGAGACGCTGATCCCGCCCGCGACCACCTCGATGATGGAACCCTTGGCGAGGTCCGGATGGCGGGCGATGAAACGGTCGAGGTACCGCTTGACCTCGGCGGGGTCGTGCAAGCGGGAGAGCGGGATGCCCAGGCCCACGTTGGCCACGTCCTCGTCCTTCCAGAAGACCCAGGCGTACCCCCCCGGCGCGACGCTGCCCACGTGGACGTCGCTGTACCGGGACTCGCCATCGATGCCCGCCAGGGTGTACTGGAGGCAGGACGCGACGTCCCGCGTACGGAGGGGCGTGGCCAGGCCGCCCCATCGTCCCACCTGGCTCTCGAAGCCGTCCGCGCCGATGACGACCTTCGCGCGCACGTCGAAGATTTCGGCCATGTGTTCGCAGCGAGCGCCCACGATCCTTCCCTCGTCATGGAGCAAGGCCGACGCCGTTGTCTTGATCAGGATCTCCGCACCCGCCCGGGCCGCCTCCTTGGCCAGGTAGCGGTCGAAGAGATCCCGCTCGACGACGTAGCCGCCTTTGCCGGTCCCCCGCCCATCCACGACGAAGAACGAGCCGTCCGGGGCCACCACCCGCGTCGCCTCGATCTCGCGAGCCACGAACGTCTGGCTCGGCGGGATTCCCGCCTCGGCGAGCCAGGTCCTTCCAACGCCTTCGCCGCATCGCACCGGCGTGCCGATTTCCTGCCGCTTCTCGATCAGGAGGGTTCGCGCGCCGCCGAGGGCGGCATACTTCGCGGCCGTGCTCCCCGTCGGGCCCGCGCCCACGACTAGGACGTCCACGTCGCGTTCCATCGTCGGCCCGTCGATTCCGCCCGGGCTCATGAGCCTTTGGGACGGAAAAGGGTGGCGCGGCGGAGACCTCACTGGACGATCAGGTAGCCCGTCATCTCGTTGTGGTCTTTGCCGCAGTCCTGGGGCATCGCCGTCGCGTCGTAGGGCACGTTGCACTCCCAGACGAAGACGCCGGCTTGGTTCGCCACGATGGTCAGGACGATTTCCTCGCCCGGCGCAATCTCGTTGAGTTGGTCCGTCTCCACGTTCAGGCCGCGGATCTCGAACCCATGGCGATGTTCGTCCATGTTCACGATGGTCAGGACGATCGTGTCGCCTCGATTCACCACGATCACGCTCGGGAAGTAGACGTGCTGCTCCTCCATCATCATCGAGGTGTTGTGCGGCTCGACGGACGAGATGATCAATCGCATCTCGCGCGTCACAGGCGCAGGCCGCGCAGGTCCTGAGGCGGTCAGCAGAAGTCCGATTCCGGTCGCAGACAGCACGAGGGCCACAATTCCGATCCCGATCGCGATGGGGGCCAGGTTGCGTTTCTTCGTCTCACTCTGTTCGGGGATGGTTCTCACTTCCTTCGCCTTTTTGTGACGGATGGCGCGTGACGTTTCGCCGCCCGATGCGGCGGATAGCGAAGAGCTGGGAGACGACGAAGAGATACGATCCCCAGACCCCGCCGACGACGAGGAAGACCACC